>JBCCVR010000078.1:0-29876 GCA_039194995.1 Cyanobacteria bacterium P01_E01_bin.42
AAAAATTATATTGGGAAAAAATGTCCGATCGCCAGAAGCAAAAAATCGAACTCTGGCAAGGATCGCTCACTTATCAGGATAAGCGACTGGCGGGATTTGATGCGGCTGCTATTGTGGAAGTTATCGAGCATTTGGAAGAAAATCGATTGCGATCGCTAGAACGAGTCGTCTTTGAGTTTGCCCGTCCTAAAACTGTTATTATTACGACACCCAATGCGGAGTATAATGTTTTGTTTGAGAACATGAAAATGGGGAGTATGAGACATTCGGATCATCGCTTTGAGTGGATGCGAAATGAGTTTGAAAATTGGGCAAAATCCATCTGCGATCGCTATCATTATCAAGTCGAATTTTTACCCATCGGACAAGAAGTGGAAAATATAGGCGCACCTTCACAAATGGGGATTTTTAGCAATGGAAATTAAGATACCCGAACTTTCGTTAGTGCTGTTAATTGGTGCATCCGGTTCGGGAAAAAGCACGTTTGCGAAAAAGCATTTTGGCAAACATGAGGTTATTTCTTCTGACGAATGTCGGGGAATCGTCTCGAATGATGAGAATAATCAGGACGCAACGCGAGACGCATTTGAATTGTTGCATTATATCGTGAGCAAGCGTCTTAAAAATGGATATTTAACCGTGATTGACGCAACTAACGTACAGGTTGAATCTCGCAAGAAATTGATAAAATTAGCGCGAGATTATCACGTTTTACCTGTGGCGATCGCCCTCGATCTGCCGGAAAAAGTTTGCGTGGAGAGAAATGCGAAACGCAGCGATCGCAATTTTGGCAGTCACGTCATTCGCCGACAAAAACAGCAATTAAAGCGCTCTCTCAAAGGCTTGAAACGGGAGGGATTTCGGAAAATTCATATTCTCAAGTCTCTTGAGGAAGTAGACGGTGTAACGGCGATCGTTCGAGAAAAACTTTACAATAATAAGAAGGAAATAACGGGACCGTTCGATATTATTGGCGATATTCACGGCTGTTATGAAGAGACAACAGAACTACTCAAAAAATTGGGATATCAGATTGAAATGGTAGCGGATAATGGGCAGAATTTTGGTTTAGAAGTGACTCATCCGGAGAACCGACAAGTTATCTTTTTAGGGGATCTGGTCGATCGCGGTTCCAATTCTCCCGCAGTGCTTAAATTAGTGATGAGTATGACACGCAGTAATGTTGCTTGGTGCGTGCAGGGAAATCACGATATTAAACTGCAAAAGAAACTCAATGGGAAGAATGTCCAAATTAAACACGGATTGGCAGAAACATTAGAACAAATTGAAGGAGAATCTCCGGAATTCTTGGAGGAAGTGCAGGAATTTCTCTATAATTTAATCAGTCATTACGTGTTTGATTCGGGTAAATTGGTGGTTGCTCATGCAGGATTAAAAGAAGAAATGCAGGGTCGTGGTTCTGGTGCCGTGCGTGCTTTTTGTTTGTATGGAGAAACAACGGGAGAAATTGACGAATTTGGCTTACCCGTCCGGTATAATTGGGCATCGGAGTATCGCGGGAAAGCGAAGGTGGTTTACGGTCATACTCCCGTCCCGGAGGCGCAATGGTTGAATAATACCATCGATATCGATACGGGTTGCGTATTTGGCGGAAAATTGACGGCTTTACGCTATCCTGAAGAAGAATTAGTATCCATTCCCGCAAAGAAAGTCTATTACGAACCCGTGCGATCGCTGCAATTTCAAAATAACGAATTAACCCATCAACAAAAAGACGACGATCTGTTAAATATTGAGGATGTTATCGGCAAGCGGATCGTACACACTCGCCTGCGAAATAATATTACCATTCGCGAAGAAAATTCGATCGCGGCTTTGGAAGTCATGAGCCGTTTTGCGATCGATCCCAAATGGTTGATATATTTACCTCCCACGATGTCTCCTTGCGAAACAAGCGAACTGCCGGAGTTTCTCGAACATCCTCGAGAGGCGATCGCCTATTACCAGAAAAAGGGAGTCGAGAAGGTCGTTTGTGAAGAAAAACATATGGGATCTCGTGCGGTTTTAGTCCTTTGTCAGGATGCAGAAGCCGCACGGAAGCGTTTTGGCATTCTTGGCGAGGAAATCGGTGTTTGTTATACTCGCACGGGTCGAAAGTTTTTTAACGATCCTATCCTTGAAAAGCAGTTTTTAGATCGGGTTGTTAGTGCGTTAACGCGATCGCAGTTTTGGGATAAACATAATACCGATTGGGTTTGCTTGGATGCGGAACTCATGCCTTGGTCTGCAAAGGCTCAGTCATTATTAAAAGACCAATATGCCGCCGTAGGATCTGCCGCTCGTAATTCCCTTTCGGAGGTAGAATTGGTATTGCAGAAAACTTGCGATCGCAATATCGAGGGTGCAAAAGAATTACTGGAAAAATTCAGTTATAAAAAAGAGGCGATCGGACAATATATTAATTCCTATCGTCATTACTGTTGGGACGTGCGATCGGTTGAAGATTACAAACTCGCACCTTTTCATATTCTGGCGACTGAGGGAGAAATTCATACCGATAAAAATCATGAATGGCATATGGACAATATCAAAGAGATTTGTATTGCTGACGAACAAATCTTGAGAGCGACTCCTTATAAAATCGTAGAGGTGAAGGAGGAAAGTAGCGTCAGCATGGCGATCGCTTGGTGGTTGGAACTCACGGAGAAAGGTGGGGAAGGAATGGTTATCAAACCCTATGATTTTATTGTTTATGGCAAGGGAGGATTGTTGCAACCTGCTATTAAATGTCGGGGTCGGGAATATTTGCGGATTATTTACGGGCCGGAATATGACTTGCCCGAAAATTTGGCAAGGTTGAAAAACAGAGGACTATCGAGAAAGCGTTCTTTGGCTTTAAGAGAATTTTCTCTCGGTGTAGAAGGACTGGAACGATTTGTTAGAAAAGAACCTTTGAGGCGCACTCATGAAAGTGTATTTGGGGTGTTGGCTTTGGAAAGCGAAGAAGTCGATCCGAGATTGTAAAGCACCCATTCAAAAATGAAATGCAATATCCAAACAATAAACATAGAAATTGGAGGAACTCACTTGGTAATGTCTCTATCAACCCAGCAAGTACGGGAAATCGCTGCACTCGTCGATTTCGATTTGGATATCTTTCCCGCGATCGCGGCAGAATCTCCGACACTTTTACAAAAACTGGAATTGGTTCAATATTGGTATGAGGATGAATCAGAACAACCCGAAAAGGAATTTCCGCCAACCGTACAAATTGAACGCAACGTTGGTCTAGAAGGAACGGGAGGCTCTCGCTTTATTAAATTACAACTTAATGGCGTTTTCTTTGAGGTATTAACGCCGAACACAACGCCTATTATTCTCAAATTCCGGACGAGTCTTCCGAAAGGATATATGGCGATCGCTTTGAATTATAGGCGACGAAAACAATTGCTCGGGGAAGATCTCCTCAATGCTCTGCGTAATGCGAAAGAACGTTCTCTAATCGGTATTGTCAAACTGAACGACCATTACCAAATTGTTAAATTTTTTGGCACGAGTGCTGGCAATTACGATATGGGCAACCAAGACATTATTGATAAGCTACGAGAGTGGGAAAAACGCTGTGACTTTGCAATTATTGGCGGTGGTGGTGACACCCTCGAATTGGCATTCAAAACTTTACCTGAAGACCTTCTCGCTTTTGCAGAAGAAGTTGATGAGTTTTGCCCTGACTTGATGGGTCAAGGATATATCGGGCCGCCTTTGGAGGAAGGCGCGACAATGGAGGATTTTAGTAGGGCAATGGATGAACAAAACCTCGAAGATTTGGCGGATTACCTCGATCGCAATAAAGAAGTTCATTTTTGGTGGGATTAAACAATGACAGAGAACCTTCGCAAACAAATCAATCGCATTTTTGACGCGCTTTCTCCTGCAATTTTGGGGAAGGCAAAAGCCAACGAATCGGTTAACGAGACAGAGTTACAAGAATCTTGGCAAATCCTGAATGAAGCAGCCGCTCGAGAAGATTTGGCTTTCTTTCAACAGCTTATAGATGAGGATCGGATGCAACTCGCGAATACGAGCAAGGCACGGGATAAATTCCATTTGTCCGCACTGATGGCTGCGGCTTTTGCGGGGCAAACAGAAGTCGTGCGGATGTTGCTCGCCGCAGGAGCAGACCAACATTATAAGGTCGAATACTTCCTAAGTGAATTTGACGCGCTTTCCCTTGCTGTCAATAAGGGACATTACGCGATCGCTCGCCTGTTAGTTGAAGCGGGAGCCGATCCCAATGCACTCAATCCACTTTCGCGCCCTCTAACCAAAGCCGTCAAGGATGGAAATGCCGAAACTGCAAGGTTTCTGATGGAACTGGGGGCAGATCCCGGCGCTCGTGGTTTACTGAGCAATAATACGCTTTTGATAGAAGCTGCCGACAAGGGACGCACGGAAATCGTTCGCTTGCTTTTAGAGTTTGGCGTGGATATCCATGCAGATAACAATTTTCAGGAAACTGCCCTCGATTTAGCCTGTGCTACGGGAGGAGTAGAAATCGTGCGAATGTTGGTTACTGCGGGTGCGGATGTTGATCGCCCGGGGCGCGATCGCGTACCTCCTCTCGTTATGGCTGCGGCTTCCCCAAACCGCCTGCGCTTCTTGGAAAAGCAAGGTTTTGTCAATGAAGGAGATACCCTCGAAGATATCGACGATCGTGCCGCTCAAATCCTGCAAATCTTACTTGCAGCCGATGCCGATCCGGATGCTAAAAGCGGTAATGGTTCGACAGCCCTTCTCATTACCGCCGATCGCGGTTCGACGGAAATGGTGGAATTACTGTTGGCAGCCGATGCCGATGTCAATCTCTCCAACGAACGGGATAAGAATGCCAATACGCCGTTGATAGCCGCTATTGAAAACCAACATTCTGAAGTTGCCCAACTGCTGTTAAATGCGGGTGCAGACCCTCTCAAACCGAGCGGCAACGCGATCGCGCCGATCGATCTGGCGAATAGCAAGGGTTTGAGCGAAGTAGTCGAACTCCTGAAGGCACGGGGTGCGAAACTCGCGGAAAACGCCACGATAACTGCCCTAATTGGAGCGGCACGTAACGGAAATTTGGCAAGGGTTCGAGCCGCTATTGCCGATAGAGCGGTGCTGGATGCCGACGATCGCGGGTTTCCTCAAGGAGGATTAACCGCTCTCATGTATGCTGCCCGAGAGGGACATTGCGATATCGTTGAGGACTTGATTGCCGCAGGTGCAAATCTCGATCGCCCCGATAATCGCCAATTGCCTTGGCATCGCACCGCTTTGATGTATGCAGCCGAAAGCGATCGCCCTGAAATCGTGCGCCTTTTGTTGCAAGCGGGAGCAAATCCCGATGCCAGCGATCGCGGCGATCGTCCCGGTCGCACTGCTTTGATCTATGCTGCGATTGAAGAAAATGTAGAAGTCGTCCGAGCCTTACTCGATGGAGGAGCGAGTGCAACCCTCAAAGATCGCCAAGGAGATACTGCATTGCATTGTGCTTGTGAAAAGGCGATCGTAGAAATGCTTTTGGCTGCGGGGGCAGATCCCTACGAAACAGGCGAAGATGATAGCGCAATCGTATCGGCATCAATTCAGGAGCATGGGGAGATCGTGCAATTGATGCTAGAAGTCGAACCTGCCGATCCCGAGCAAGCCCAACGCGCTAAAACAAGTGCTCTCGATTGGGCAGCCAGTCATGGCGATATCGACTCGATCCAGAAACTCATGGATGCAGGTGTCAATATTAATGCTCGCGCTCAAGGTGACGAGGGTTCTATTCCCTTGATAACGGCAGTCATTCACGGTCATTTTGAAACGGTCAAGTTTTTGGTCAATGCGGGTGCGGATTTAACGGTTCTTCAAGAGGAGGAAGAGGATGGCAAGAATGCCCTCTCCTTGGCAATCGAACGCGGCTATCCCGATATTGCTTGTTGGTTGCGCGAGGCAGGAGCAACTTTACCAAAAAATGCAGATGAGGGCTATCTGATGGTTACAGCCGCTCGACGACAGGATGAAGAAGCCGTGCAAATGCTGCTCGATTTAGGTGTTGATGTAAATGCCTGCGATAGAAACGGCTATACCTTGCTATCAATGGCAGCCCTGTCCGATTTGCCTGAAATTGTCGAAATAGCGATCGCGGCTGGAGCAGATTTGGAAAAGTATGGTGCTTCGGTACTCGAACAAGCCATTAAAGATGATTTTCCTGCGATCGTCGCTTTATTGGAAGAGGCAGGCGTTCAAAGAACATAAATTCCCGATGAAAGATAGTCGAAAATTGCAGGCGATCGGCAATCCTATCTCTATATTGTTTGGTCAATCGAAAAATGGTACAAATTGAAGGAAAGTATCAGGATTGCGATCGTATTTGTTTGACTTTTACACGTATAATGTAACTTGCCAATAGGGTTCGATATTGCTATATTACCCAATGGTAGAGTTAGAAAAGAAATTCGAGAAACTTTGCAAAACGCGAAAATTACCCTCTCTCAGTTAGAAAATTTCTTATTTAAGGCGGCGGACATCCTGCGGGGAAAGATGGATGCGTCGGAGTTTAAGGAGTTTATTTTTAGGATGCTGTTCCTCAAGCGTCTTTCGGATGAGTTCGATCGCAAGCGGGAACAGTTGCGAAAGGAAACTTACGCGCATATTGAGGATCCAGAATTTTTAGAGGAGATATTAGAGAAACCGAGTTCTTATGGAGAAACCTTTTATGTACCCAAACGCGCTCGCTGGCATGAATCATGGATCGATAAGGATGAGGAAGGGAACGATGTTTTTGTGCCGCCAATTAAGCACCTTAAGCAAGATATTGGCAATCTTCTGACAAAAGCACTCTCTGCAATTGAGGATGAAAATGATATATTGACGGGAGTTTTAAAGAATAATATTAATTTTAATGCGATTAAGGGAAAGACGAAGATTCCCGACCAAAAATGGAAGGATTTAATCGATCATTTTAATCAGCCGGAGTTTGTTTTAATTAATGATAATTTTGAGTTTCCGGACTTGTTGGGGGCGGCTTATGAGTATTTGATTAAGTTCTTTGCGGATAGTGCGGGGAAGAAGGGAGGGGAGTTTTATACGCCGGGGGAGGTAGTGCGGTTAATGGTGCAGTTGGTGAAGCCGGAAGCAGGAAATACGATTTACGATCCGACGGTGGGATCGGGGGGGTTTCTGATTCAATCTTATCAGTATGTGGAGGAACAAGGACAAGATCCGAATGATTTATTTCTCTATGGACAGGATTCAAATGGAACGGTTTGGTCGATTTGCAATATGAATTTGATTTTGCACAATATTACTCGGTTTTCGATCGAAAATGCAGATACGTTGGAGGATCCACAAATCTTGGAAAACGGACAGATTTGCAAGTTCGATCGCGTTTTGGCGAATCCTCCTTTTTCTCAGAACTATAGCAAGCAGAATTTGCGGTTTGCCAATCGCTTTCGGGAGTTTTGCCCGGAGACGGGGAAAAAGGCGGATTTGATGTTCGTACAGCACGCGATCGCATCTTTGAAACCGGAGGGAAGAATGGCGATCGTGATGCCTCACGGGGTCTTATTTCGAGGAGGGAAGGAGAAGTTAATTCGGGAGATTTTGATCGAGGATGATGTTATTGAGGGCATTATTAGTTTGCCTCCGGGGTTGTTTTATGGGACGGGGATTCCTGCTTGTATTTTGGTGGCAAATAAGAGTAAGGAGGACGATCTGCGGGGGAAAATTCTGTTTATTAATGGCGATCGCGAGTATGGGGAGGGGAAGGCACAAAATAAGCTGCGTCCGGAGGATATTGAAAAGATCGATTATGTATTTGCAAACAAGAAGGAGTATAAAAAGTACAGTCGTTTGGTGAGTCGAGAGGAGATTGCGGAGCAGCACGATTATAATCTCAATATTCGCCGCTATGTGGATAATACGCCGGAACCGGAGCCGGAGGATGTGCGGGGGCATCTCATAGGAGGGATTCCGGAGGGGGAAGTTGCGCTTCGACTTCGCTCAGCGTCCACGTCGAGTGGTGTCGAGATGCTCGGGCGGTTTGGGGTTGATGCGGGGGAGATTTTCGTACCGTTGCGGGAGGGGTATCGGCAGTTTTGCGAGGCGATCGCGGAGAAGGGGGCGATTAAGGGGGTTTTGGAGGCGCACCCTCGTTTGCAGGAGGTTATTGCGGGGCATTATGAGATGCTGGCAGATTGGTGGCAGGGGGCGCGGGAGGATTTTGCTTTGTTGCGGGAGGGGAAGAAAATGCCGGAGGTGCGGCGGGGGTTATTGGAGGGGTTGAAGCGGGAGGTTATTGCTTTGGGGGTTTTGGATGAGTTTCAGGGGGCGGGAGTTTTTGTGAATTGGTGGCAGCAGATTCGCTACGATCTCAAGACGGTGGTGAATACGGGATGGCACCAGACTCTGATTCCGGATGATTATCTGGTGGCGGAGTTTTTTGGGGTTGAGGTGGGGAAAATTGAGGCAATTGAGGGTAAAATCGGGGCTGCGCAGGGGGAATTAAGCGATCGCGTTGAGGTGGCGCAGGAGGTGGCGAGTTACGATCCGGAGGAGGGGGAGACGGTGACGGCGGCGGTGATGAAGCGGGTTTTAAAGGCGTTATTGGACGATTTGAAGGGGGTTGAGGGGGTTTCGGCGTTACGGGAGAGGAGGCGGTATGAGGGGGAATACGAGGCAATTAATGGGATTCAAAAGCACATTACGGGGTTTAAGCGGAGTTTGAAGAAGAAGCAGGATGAGTTAACTCTAAAGTTGCGTTTGAAGCGGGTTGGGGGGGAGGAGTTTAAGGCGGAGACGGAGGCGTTATTGGTGCAGGTGGCGAGACAGTTGGAGGGGTTGGAGGGGAAGAGTCGGGAGGAGAAAAGGAAGGTTGCGGCGTTGGAGAAGGATCGGGAGGCGTTGAAGGTGCGGTTATCTCGCATTGATGGGGTATTGGCGGATATTGGGGAACAGTTGACGGCGGGGGAGGCGAAGGTGTTAATCTTGCGGAAGCTCTACGATTGGATTGAGGCACATTTGACGCGCTATCTTAATGGGGCGAAAAGGTCTTTGATTCTTTCGATTGAGGGGTTATGGGATAAGTATGCGGTTTCTTTACAGCAGTTGGAGGCGGAGAGGGAGGAAACAATGGGGGTTTTGAATCAGTATTTACAACAGTTGGGGTATTTGGAATGATGGATTTAGAAGAGTGGAAATTTTTCAAGTTAGAACAACTTATTGATATCATCAATGGTTTTGCTTTTCCTTCAGAATATTTTACGAAGGGTGAAGGCATTCCACTTATTAGGATTAGGGATTTAGAAAATCATTCAACAGAGTTAAATTATAAAGGACATTTTTCCACAGAATATTTAGTTTATACTAACAATATTCTTGTTGGTATGGATGGTGATTTTATTATTGTCAAATGGAGAGGAAATCTTGCAATTCTCAATCAGAGAGTTTGTAAATTAGTAACAAAAAATCTAAATCAACTTGATGAAACTTTTCTTGTATATCGAATTGTTGATGAAATTAGTAATATTCATAAAAAAACTTCAGCAACAACTGTAAAACACCTTTCCTCAAAAGATATTCTGAATATTCAAATTAAATTACCTAATATTTCCGAACAAAGAAAAATAGCAGAAATTCTCTCGACAATCGATCGCGCAATTTCTCAAACCGAGGCGATCCTCAAAAAACAGCAGCGCATCAAAACAGGACTGATACAAGATTTACTCACGAAAGGGATCGATGAAAAGGGCAATATTCGCACGGAAGAAACCCACGAGTTTAAAGATTCTCCTCTGGGTTGCATTCCTGTAGAATGGGATATAAAAGAATTGCGAGAAATATCTTTAGTAATTGACCCAAATCCAAGCCATAGATATCCACCTCCATCTGATTTAGGTATTCCTATCGCTTCAACAGAAAATTTTATTGGAGATAATGACTTTGATTTATCTTTTTCTGAAAAAGTATCTTTGTCTATCTTTAAACAACAAAATAAAAGATGCAATTTTTCTGAATCTGATATTGTTTTTGCAAGAAAAGGCCGTCTTGGTTTTGCGCGACCTTATGGTAAATTACAGAAAGTATTTAGTCATACAATAGTTATTTTAAAACCACGTAATGAGAAACAATTACATTCACGCTATCTGTTATGGGTTGTTCGATTCCGCGATTTCTTCGAGCAAATTGACAAGCGAATGAATAGTAATAGTGGTGTTCCAACTCTTGGAGTGGCATTTCTTGAAGCTGTACCTATCAGAATTCCTAAAATATTTGAGCAAACTCAAATATGTTTAATCCTCGACTCTCTCGATCTTGAAATCGAGAAAAATAGACAAATTCTATCCAAACTAAAACATCAGAAAACAGCCCTTATGCAAGACCTCCTCACGGGAAAAGTCCGCGTCACCCAATTGACAACAAATGTGCCCCCCTAGCCCCCCAACTTTGGGGGTAATCGGAGAAAGCGGAGTCCGGAAGTCCCCCAAAATTGGGGGATTTAGGGGGCTTTTAATTGAAATATTTTGAAGTGAATGCGATCGCAATAATTTGATATCATAGAAAAGTCACCCCAGTAAAAGAGCGAGCGATCGTTATGAATATCATCATCCCCGACGAGATTTTGCAGGAAAATCAACTTGCTGAAACCGAACTTAAACAAGAAATAGCGATTTTTTTATTCCAGACTAAAAAGCTCAATCTCCTGCAAGCGAGCGATTTAGTACAAATGGATAGAACTCAATTTCAAAATTTACTGCGATTGCATCAAATTCACCTCAATCCAAAGACTGAAGAATTCCCAGACAAGATCGCCGAAGTGAAACGAGATAAGGATTCATTTCCGCGTTCCTTTGGTATGGGTTCGAGTGGTATGGGAAATTTATCGGAAAAAGTTGATGAATTATTATGGCAAGAATGATAAAAATTTTAGCCGATACCAGTGGAATTATTGCACTTTTAGATAGAAGCGATCGCTAGATCGGCGGCATTTTAGTTTAATTAAACCGAAAAAAATTGATTATTTAGAACTTTTGCCTTAAAGCGAGGGATCGCGATCGCCTACAATGGAGAGTATTACCAGAAATGCGATCGCCCGCGAGAAAGAAGATATAATAATCAACAGGATTCGGATAAAAACCCATGCAATTAAACGTCGAAAAACGGGGCGACACCCTCACCCTCACCCTCACCCCAGAAGTCGCCGCTACCCTCAATATTAGCGATGGCGATCGGCTCTATCTGACCAAAACCCCCAACGGTTACGAAATTTCAACCTCCGATCCCGACTTTGCCAAAAAGATGGAAATTGCCCGACAAGGCATCAAAAAGTACCGTAACGCTTTGATTGACCTCGCACAATGAACGATCCTTACTGGCTCGATCGACGGGATATTGTGGCAATTCACAACGAAATTCTAACAGAATCGGGAGGGCGATCGGGTATTCTCAACGAAAGCGCATTAGATTCAACCTTACACAAACCCCCAAATCCCACAGCCAGCAAATATCCGAACCCGAGCGATCGCCATGAAACTCGATAACATCCCCAAACATATCCAACGCCACGAACGCGATTTTGTAGAGAAACCCTTTCTCGATCAATTGTACGGCTTGGGCTGGGAAATTCGAGACTTAGATAAAAGCCAACACCCCCAAGATAGCGATCGCGAAAACTTTACCCAAGTCATCCTCACCCCTATCCTGCACCAACAACTCAAAGTCATTAACCCCTGGTTGGAAAACGATCAAATAGAAGAAGTTAGCAAGCGACTGATCCAACTCCCTAGCAATAACCTCCTCGAAAATAACCGCTATCTCTTCAATCTCCTGCAAGAAGGCACCAGCATCTCGGAAAACCGCCAAACTGGAGAAAAAAGCCCCACCGTCAACTATATCGACTTCCAACGCTAGGATAAAAACAGCTATATCGCCATCTGTCAATTGAAAGTGAGAATCTTAGGGACAGAACACCATATTTTCCCGGATATCGTCCTTTTCCTCAACGGTTTACCCATCGTCGTCATTGAATGTAAATCCCCGAAAACCCCGGATCCCATCCCCAAAGCGATCGATCAAATGATGCGCTATAGTGACAATCGCGGTTACAAAAACGAAGGGAGTCCCCCCCTCTTCTACAGCAATCAATTTATCATCGCCACCTGTCGCCACGAGGCAAAATTCGGCACTATTACCACCACCACCGAGAAACAATTTTATCGTTGGGCGGATCCCTACCCTCGGGATCTCAACGACTTAGAACATGGTATTAGTTCCCCCAACGATCAGCAAAGACTCGTTGCGGGAATGTGCGATCGCGCAAACCTCCTCGAAATCATTCGCAACTTTACCCTCTTCTCCCTCAACGATAAAGGCAAAACCATTAAAATCGTCGGACGCTACCAACAGTTTAGAGCCGTCAAAAAAGCCCTTAAACGCCTTATCGAGAAAAAGACCCCCAAAACTCGAAGCGGCATCATTTGGCATACCCAAGGCTCCGGAAAGTCCCTCACCATGATGTTTATGGTGCGTGCCATGTACCGCGATCCCCACCTCTGCCAATGGAAAGTGGTTTTTATCACCGATCGCACCCAACTCCAAGGACAATTATCAGACACCGGGCAAAAAATCGGCTTCACTGTCAAAGTCGCCAACAGTATTGCCACCTTAAAAAAACTCCTCCGTAGCGACTCCTCGGATCTCGTCATGGGCATGATCCACAAGTTCCAAGAACGAGACTTAAAAGAGACTTTTCCCGAACTCAACACCGGGACGAATATTTTAATCATGACCGACGAGGCACACCGATCGCAGTACAAAAAACTCGGATCGAACCTCGATCGCGCCCTCCCCAACGCCACCCGCATCGGCTATACGGGAACCCCGATCGACAAAACCGAAGATGTTTTCGGAGACTATATCGACAAATACACCATGCGAGAGGCGATCGGCGATAAAGTGACCCTAGAAATCATCTACGAAGGAC
Organism: Cyanobacteria bacterium P01_E01_bin.42; assembly: GCA_039194995.1. Lineage (GTDB taxonomy): Bacteria > Cyanobacteriota > Cyanobacteriia > Cyanobacteriales > Spirulinaceae > CCY15215. The sequence continues at coordinate 12,968 of JBCCVR010000078.1, forward strand.
GCACCCATAACGCAGAGATCCCCGACAGCGAAACAATGGACGCAGATTTTGAGGATGTATTCAGCGATTATAACCTCGCCGAAAGAATGCAGATATTAGGTTACGGTTCCCGGGATGCTTACCTCGAAGCCGAATCCACCATCGCCGCCAAAGCCGAAAACATTATCGAACATTACTTGCGCTGGATCTTTCCCAACGGCTATAAGGCTCAAGTCGTCGCCACCTCCCGAGAAGCCGCCGCCCGCTACAAAACTCACTTAGATCTCGCTCTCGCCGCACAAATCGCCCGCCTCGAAACCGCTAACCCTCACAACCTCGATCGCGATCGCCTCCAACGCCTCAAAACCGAGGTTATCATATCCGGCACTCATAACGATCCCCCCCATCTAAAAGCCTACACCAACGAATCCCAACACAAACGGGCGATCGCCAGCTTCAAACTCCCCTTTGATGGCGAAGATAACAACATAACCGGAGAAGTGGGTATTGTTATTGTGAATAATATGCTCCTCACCGGCTTTGATGCCCCCATCGAACAAGTGATGTATCTCGATAAAGTCATCCAAAATCATAACTTACTGCAAGCGATCGCCCGAGTCAACCGAGTCGCTGGAGTCGGTAAAGATAAAGGCTTCGTCATCGATTATGTGGGCATCGGACACCATTTAAAAAAGGCGATCGACAACTACGACGAAAGAGAACAAAAAGAGGTTGAAAATGCCCTGAGTTTCCCCGAAGAAGAGATCCGCCAACTCGAAAGCGACTTTCGCAAAATCCTCGATCTCCTCGGCAATTACGGCATCCCAGACTTAACCGATATGGATGCTTTTTACGACCTTTTTGACGATGAAGATATCCGCTTTGAATTTCGGCAAGCCTTCCAACAACTCACCCGCAGCCTCAATCTCGTTTTTCCCGCCAAAGAAGCCCTCAACTACCTCCAAGATTATCAAATGCTCGGGGAAATTAACGCCCGCTGCGACCTCTATTTTCGCAGCAATCGAATAAGCATGAAAGGCATCCCCGCCAAACTGCGAAAACTCACCGATGCTTACTTAGAATCTCGCGGCATTCATACTAAAATTCAGCCCATTTCTATCCTCGATGAGAACTTCGAGCAACAATTAGGAACATACAAAAGAACCAAAACCAAAGCCGCCGCCGTCGAACACGCCCTACGCCACCATATTGAAGTAGAATTAGAAGACGATCCCGAATTACAAGCCTCTTTTGCCGAAGCCCTCGCCTATATTTTAGAAACCTTTAAAGACAACTGGACAAAAATCTACCAAGAATTGGAAAAACTCCGCCAACAACTCAGAAATACAGTCAACGAACCCACCTACGGACTGCATAGAAAGAAAGAAATGCCCTTTTTTCGAATGTTTAAAAAAGAATGTTTTGCCGAAGACGAACTCAATGATGATACAATTGCCCTATGCGTTTCCTTGACTCGACAAATTTTCGCAGTGGTAGAACGAGAATTGAAACTGACGGGATTTTGGGAAGGATCGATCGCTAAAAGAAGATTGGAACGCGAGATTCAAGAGGTGCTTCTTTCCCCAGATTTTATGCAGATCTCCAACCTTGCCAAAAACTACACGCGCATTATTTCGAGAGTGATGGAAATTGCTAAAAGTAATAGCGATCGCATTCTCTACGCGAAATAAGCATGAAACTCGACTATAGCATCGTTTATTCCTCCCGCCGCAAAAAATTAACAATTACCGTGGAACGCGATCGCACCGTCATCGTTAAAGCACCCACGGGAACATCCCCGGAAACCATCCAAAAACTCGTCGAATCTCGCAAAGAATGGCTTTACCATAAAATCCATCATACCTCCAAATACCAACCCTTAGATCCTCCCGGAAAAGAACTGGTAAACGGGGAATCCCTCCTTTATTTAGGTCATCCCTATCCCTTAAAATTAGTGGATACCGTCGATGAAGTCCAATTCATTGAAAATCATTTTCTCGTCCCCCAAAAGCAGACCCAAAAACGGGGTGAAGTTTTTAAAAATTGGTATATCCAACAAGCTAAAGCCACAATCATCCCCCGTGTCGAATATTACGCCCAACGTTTGGGGGTGACTTATAACCAAGCCAAAATTATCAGCACTAGATACCGTTGGGGATCGTGTACGCCCAATGATAATTTAACCTTTAATTGGCGACTGGTCAAAGCCCCGATGTTCGTCATCGATTATGTCGTCGTCCACGAACTCGCACATTTAAGAGAAGCCAATCATACCCCCCGTTTTTGGAATATCATCTACGCACAAATTACCCATACGGAAAAAGCCAAACGATGGTTAAAAGAGAACGGTCAAATTTTAGAACAAAATCTTTAATCAAACGCGATCGCACTTTCTCATGATTAATTTTCTCTGCTGACTCGTTGCAAAATTTGCCCAACTTTGCCATAGCGATCGCCAATTAATCCTTCTAATTCATGTTCGATATCTTCCAACCAACCCAGTTTACTCGACCATTTCCCATTGGGTAATTGTTTGGCTGCGTGGGTGGGAATGCTGCGATCGATAAAGTGCAATTTTTTCGTAACCCGGCTCTAAAAATTCGCTCTCGCATGGTACATAACCTAATGTTTGATAGGCTTGAATGTAAGCAGATAATGTTTCTTCTCTCGGTACGCCTTCTACCCAATAAAACTCATCACCCGGTGTCGGTTGCCACCATCTTTCGCGATCGCCAGCAACCCAAGCAAAACAGTTATATTCTTGGGATCTTGGACTGGTAACGGTATATTGCGTCCGTGCTAAATTCGGATAACGTAACTCTAAATGAATAGCTTCTTCCATTAAAAATTCAAACAATATAACCTTTTTGTCTTCCCCAATTTAACCATGCTGCTGCCATTTGTTTGATTTTGCCACGTTGTTCTGGTAAAATAGGATTTTCTTGGGTAATCTGACGCAAAGCAGACAACCAATAAATTGGGTTTTGTTGTAAATCTTCCAATAATAAAGGAATTACTTTCTCTCCCATCTCGATAATTTCTTGATAAAGAGGATGTTTTGTCATCTCAACAGTTGAGGACAATCCTTCAACTTCTTGAATCCATTGAGAGGCCAGATCGGTAAATTTCTTGCGAGTTTCTTTAGCTGGTTGCGCGATCGCAGGATTTAGAGTTTGTTTAGTCATCATTGTTCGATCGATTAGTGATTGCAGCTTTTTTATTTTATCTCTTTTGGAGAAAGTGCGATCGCACTTCCTATCACGCAACAGCAAATCCCGTATATTCTCGCATTTTGGGACTGTGAAACGCTAAAACAATATCTTCTTTCGGGACACCTTCTCGCAGGAGATCGTTTGCTATTCCCGCTTCTGTCCAATCTTCCTCAATCCAAAATTTCCCCTCGATAATGCGGACGTAAACCGTCATTCCCGTAAAGCGATCGCCATTTTGCCAGCCGAGGTTCATCCAAATATAATGTCCTTTGACATCATCTGCAATCAAAAATGTTTCGATCTCTTTTTGAGGAGAGCGATCGCTTAATTCGATATATCCTGTTAAAATGCGTCTAATGATTTGGGAATATTCAACTAATTTATCCATTGTTTAATTTCCTCGGCTTCAAGATCGACAATAATTAGGGGGAGTTGATGTTTTCTGAGGATAAGTTGGATTGTATCTTGTTGAAAAAAGGTTTTATAAATATCGGCACTAATTGCAACATAAAGTTTACGATCGGGTGCAGTTTCTTCTAAAAGATAGCGATAAATATCATATTGTCCGAGGGCTTCTTTTAGGTCTTGTATTTTTGAAGTACCGATAAAGCTCTTGATTTCGATAACCAGTTTATTGCCATGTCTTTCGGCTGCAATGGTACGTTCTGCACCGAGATCGGCATATAGAGTTGTTTGCCGATATTGAATTGTATAGGGGTCATTGGTAATTGTCCAACCATCATTCACGAGAGCTTGTTTAACCGCATTATGAATAATATCTAGTCTCGGCATACTTCAAATATAATGCAGTGTTTTCAACTCGGGCGATCGCTCTCAAAATTTCTTCATCAAAAAGGCAAAGGTGATGAGCCGAATTGCTCATCACCTTTAACCCATGTGCTAATTTAACGCTTGGCTAATTTCTTCATCTTCATCTTCCGCAAGCGAATCGAATCGGGGGTAATTTCCACCAACTCATCGGCTGCAATGTATTCTAATGCCCGTTCCAAGCTCATATCGGCAGGTGCTTGCAATTGTACCAATTCATCCCCCGTTGCCGAACGATGGTTGGTTAATTGCTTGGTTTTGCAGACATTCAAATCTAAATCTTGAGAACGGTTGTGTTCTCCGACGATCATTCCCTTGTACACTTTCGTACCGGGAGTGATGAAGAAAACGCCGCGATCTTCTGCATTTTTCAACGCATAGAACGTTGCAACCCCTTCCTCAAAGGCAATAATCACCCCGTTGTAGCGGGTTGCCAATTCCCCAATCATGGGACGATATTCGAGGAAACTGTGATTCATAATACCTTCCCCGCGACTGATGCGCAGGAATTCCCCGCGAAAACCGATTAAACCGCGAGCGGGGATGATAAATTCGAGTTGGGTACGTCCGTTGGCTCCCACCTGCATATCCTGCATTTCGCCTTTGCGCTGTCCCAAACGTTCGATGCTGGTACCGACGGCATCTTCGGGAACGTCCAAAACCAAATACTCAAAAGGTTCGCAAGGTTGTCCGCTGACTTCCCGGTAAATGACTTGCGGCTGGGAAACTTGGAACTCGTAGCCCTCCCGACGCATGGTTTCAATGAGAATACCGAGGTGCAGTTCCCCCCGTCCGGAAACGAGGAACTTATCGGGAGAATCGGTTTCGTTCACCCGTAGGGCGACATTAGTTTCTAACTCCCGGTAAAGGCGATCGCGCAGTTGTCGAGAGGTGACGTAACTGCCTTCTAAGCCAGCAAAAGGCGAGTCGTTGACGGAAAAGGTCATTTGTAAGGTGGGTTCGTCTACCTTGATCAGGGGCAGGGCTTGGGGTTCGTCAGGACAGGTAATGGTTTCCCCGATATTGGCATCGGCAAACCCGGATACGGCGACGATATTCCCGGCGCTCGCTTCTTTCAGTTCGATGCGTGCCAAACCTTCAAAACCCATTAACTTGGCGACTTTGGCTTTGACAATCGAGCCGTCGTCTTTTGTGAGTGCCGCTTGTTGTCCGGCATGAATCGTACCGTTGTGAATGCGACCGATAACAATGCGTCCCAAATATTCCGAATAATCGAGGGTCGTTACCTGCAATTGTAAGGGCTTTTCGGGGTCGCCTGCCGGTGGGGGAACGTGGTGTAAAATCGCTTCAAACAGGGGCTGCATATCTTCCCCTTCATCTTCTACCGCTTCCTTGGCAAATCCTTGCAAACCGGAAGCGTAAAGGGTGGTAAAGTCGCATTGGTCGTCGTCGGCTCCTAACTCGACGAATAGATCGAAGACCTTATCGATCGCCACGTCGGGATCTACATTCGGGCGATCGATTTTATTGACGACGACGATGGGGCGCAATCCCTTTTCTAAGGCTTTTTTCAACACGAAACGGGTTTGGGGCATGGGTCCTTCATTGGCATCGACAATGAGAATGCAACCATCCACCATTCCTAAAACGCGCTCGACTTCTCCTCCGAAGTCTGCGTGACCGGGAGTATCGACGATATTAATCAGGGTATCTTGGTAGCGAACGGCGGTATTTTTGGAAAGAATGGTAATACCTCGCTCTCGTTCTAGGGTATTGGAGTCCATCACGCAGTCCGGAATCTCTTCCCCCTCGCGAAAGATTCCCGATTGTTTGAGAAGGGCATCGACAAGGGTAGTTTTACCGTGATCGACGTGGGCAATAATGGCTACGTTGCGAATGGGGAGAGACATGATGGTATTTTTGCGTCTGAGGTAAGGAAAATTTAAGATTTGCGTTAAACTTGTGCTTTGATTATAAATCCTTTTGTAACAAAAGTTCATGAATTGGTTATTGGCGATCCTCCCTAACCCTCCCTTCGGCAAGCCTTCGTTAAGGGGGGAAAAGAAAAAGACAGTTGGGTCATTGTTCGGAATTCTCCACTCTTTTGCGAAAAAAATATCTGGAACTGCTATCCAAAAATTAGAATCTAAAATTAGGACAGATAGAGAACCTTAATCAACCGATGAGTCAAAAAAGTCAGCGTTTTATGCAAGCCGCGTGTTTGAGTGCGATCGCCGCCCTCGGAGTTGGTGCGATCGGTGTTTTCCTGCCCCTTTTACCCGCACCCCCTGCAAGGGCGCAAATTTTTGATGAAGATACGAGCATTAGCGTCTACGAAAAGGCTAGTCCGGCGGTGGTTTCTCTGGAGGGGAGAGATGCGACGGGAAGTGGCAGTATCGTGCGATCGGATGGTTTGATCCTGACCAATGCTCATGTGGTGGAGGGACTATCTCTAGTAAAAGTCATTTTATCTGACGGGCGGGAGTTTGAAGGGGAGGTTATCGGATTTGCCGAGCAGGGGTTGGATTTGGCGGTGGTGCAAATTCGCGGGGCAGTTAATTTACCGACGATCGCGTTTTCGTCCCCCGGATCCGTGCGGGTGGGACAGCAGGCGTTTGCGATCGGCAGTCCTTTCGGCTTTCAAGGGACTTATACGACGGGCATCGTCAGCCGCATCGATCCCGAAAAGGGTTTGATTCAAACGGATGCGGCGATTAATCCGGGGAATTCTGGCGGCCCGTTGTTGAACTCGCGGGGGGAGTTGATCGGGGTCAATACGGCGATTTACAGTCGTGGTAATGAGGGGAATATTGGCATTGGGTTCGCCATTCCCGTGGAGCAGGTACAGCCTTTTCTAACGGCAGTTCGAGAAGGTCGCGCCCTCCGTACTGCCCGCACGCCTAACCCCGCCCGCGATCGCTCTTTTACGACTCAGGATCTTGCTCTCAATGGTGAGGTATTACAAGGGAGTTTAGAACGCAGCGATAACATGCTTTCTGCCGATCGCAGTTTTTTTGATGCTTATATCTTTGACGCTCGGGCGGGGATGCGGGTGGATATTCAAATGAGCAGTCGGGATATCGATCCTTTCCTCATTTTAGTAGATCCCGAAGGCAATCCCGTGGCTCAAGATGATGATAGTGGCGGCGGACGTAATGCCAGAATTCAGGCGACTTTACCCATTGACGGCAAGTATTTTTTGGTGGCGAATTCCTATGAAGCTGGGGAAATGGGCAATTACAATTTGCAAGCGCGGGTGGTGGAGCGATCGGCGGCTCGTCGTGCGGAACTTGTTTTGCAACAGCAGGGCATTCTCGGACCCGATGCGAGGCGCTTAAGTGATGGAAGTTTATATCGAGAATATCGCTTTCAAGGGGCGGCGGGACAAAGAGTTAGTTTAGAATTGGAGAGTCCAGATTTTGACACTTTTTTAATCCTGTACGATTCCAATGGGGACAAGTTAGCGGAAAATGACGATCTGGCGAATGGGAATACGAATTCCCAGATTAATGTCAGTTTGCCGCGTAATGATACCTACCGGATCATTGTCAATTCCTATGCGGAAGGGGGACAAGGGCGCTATCGTTTGACGGTGCGAGAACAGTAGGCGCGATCGCTTGCTTCGTTTCAACCCAATAAATCCCGCGTGCCGGATGAAAATTGCTCAAACTCTCGTCCAGTCGAGATTAGAGCTTTTTTTGGATCGTTGAAATACCGATAACTCCAGTTATAGGAATTAAAGTTTAGCCTCTGACATTCCCTGCAACCCCCTCAAAATCGAGGGTCGCGGATGAATGTAAAGATTCCTATTGCTTGTCGCGCGATCGCCGATTGAACTTGCTAAGATTTCATCTACTACAAACCCAACGATCGCTTTATAGTTGTTAATACTTATCCCCAAAATGAGACACTACCAAGAACAATGGATTGATGAATGGTGTATTGAAAATGGTTGGACGGAATTATATCGAGAACGTTCTGGCAATTACTGGGCGTTTCCTCCCGGTGCGGTTATGCCAGAACCCATTCCCTCAACCATTCTCAAAGCAATTAAACTCCAGAAAGGATGGTGCGTACAAGAACAAGTCGTGATTGCTACGGCGACATTCTCGGCGTTAGGAAGCGTTGCTTTGAGTTTTCTGTTCAAATGTCCGATTCCTTTGGTTTTTGCCTTTGGCATTGGTGCGGTGTCTTCGGCTTTGTTAGAAATGGATTAGAAAGAGAAGAGAATACGAGATTGTTAGAAAAAATTAAATTGAAAATAAAAGCGATCGCATTGTCCGGCGATCGTATTAATTTTTTCTAAAGTTTTGACCCACTATTCACCATCAATGCTAACTATTTGAACCTCGTCATTTGCACCCGATAGCGTTGCTTTTTCGTCACGGCAATTTCGCCAACTTCTACCCGCCCTTTTCCCCGCAAAGAGATCAAATCGCCGGATTTTACGTTATGGCTGGGCTGTTTCACTTCCTTCCAATTCACCCGCACGTCTCCAGAGGAAATCGCCTCTACCATTTTATTGCGAGACATCCCCAATCCAGCCGAGGCGATCGCATCCAAACGCAAAGATGCTTCGACGGTTGTAATTTCCTTCTTTTGGGGGGGACGCACTTTGAGTTCCCCGAGATCCATGCGTCGCACTTGTACCGGCACCGATCGCACTTGCGTCAAACTCATCTCTAAAAATTCCACCAATTCCGGTACGACAATTGCCTGTGCGCCGCGTTCTCCCAAGACGACAATATCCCCAATTTTATCTCGGACTACTCCCGTACCCAAAATCGCCCCCAAAAAGTCCCGATGGGTGGCAGGATCGAAGAGAAAATTGCCTGCAATATCGATCGCGGCGAGTTCGACTTGGGATTCATCCAAAGGCAATTCCGAACGGGCGATCGCGATTCTTTGCCGTTCTGCTTGAGGATATCCCCCCCAAATAAATAACTCGAGTTCCGTCAGTTTGGCAAACTTTTCTCGCACTTCCACGAGTACGGGAGGAGAAAAGAAATCCGTCACCGTCACTTCCCAAGTTTTTAAGGCTTGTTCGGCGCGATCGGCAACGCGAACCATTTCCTCGCGATTTTCACTTCCTTTTAATAAGTCTTCTTTCATTGATTTAGTTATTAGTTATTGGTCAATCTCCCCCTCTTTCTCTCCCCTTCTTGCCTCCCCTCCTCGGAGGGGCTGGGGGTGGGTTAGGAGTGGGTTCGTCGTTAATTTTCCTTAAGCAATCCAGAGTTGTTGAGCGAAACGAATGGCGAAAGTGGCGAGAATAATACCGCTAACGCTGAGGATTCCGTAACCAAAGCGGGGATGTTTATTTAACACAATTCCTGCGGCCATCGATAGGGAAATAATACCATAGGCAAGGCGTTCTGAAGAGTCGCTGCGACCGGATGTTAAGATTAATCCCAAACTCAAGAAACCGTAAAGCGTCGCCACTAAACTCAATTCCTTTCTCGTATGCCAAAGTAAAAGAATTCCACCGAGAACGATAAAAATTGTTAGAAAGGGATCGCCTCCCAATAACCAAAGAACAAGGATTAAAAATGACCCGCCGTAAGGCGAAATTGCCCCTAAGCGATCGCGAAACTGCCAGAGTCCAAATGCGATCGCGCAGATGGAGATAAACGCCAAAGGATGCAAAATATCTTTGATTGCTCCCGCGTCATAGTTGGGAACACCGATCGCCACGTACATCAGAATTCGCCACCAGTCTAACAAATCGATCGCCCGAGATCGTCCCCATGCAGCTTGAACTTTGACAAATGCCAACGGATCGCCAAATTGCCACCAACAATACAAGCTGTAGGAGAAAATTCCCGCAGCGATCGCCAAACTGCAAAAATACGCGATTTTGCGCCGCTTCTCTCGCCAAGACACCCACAAAAAAGCAGGAATCGCCGCGATACCGGGTCCGCGAGTTGCCGTGGTTAAGATTCCGAAAAATGACATTTTCAGATATTTCTTTTTCTCAAAGGCTTGTAACGTTAAGATAGTCAATAAAAAAAATAATCCCTCCGTATAGATTACCGTCCCGTAAAGAGAATAAGGACACCAAACCAAAACAGCCGTTGCCCATTTAGCCGCCCCCGTCCCATGACCTTCTTTAACCCAGAAATAGAGTAAAACTGCCGCACCTAAGAAAGCACTATTGGCGATCGCCACTCCCGCAAGTTCCGGAGAAATGCCCATTCGCGTTAATAAATTGATCGATAGGGGAAAAAGTGGAAAAAAAGCCACAGAATATTGCTGACCATCATCAAAATATTCATATCCTTGTGCGGCAATTTTTAAATACCATTCCCCATCCCACCAAGCAAAGGCTTGCAAGTCGATCGCGGGTTGAATATGTCCGGAAGGAACTTCTAAAAGCGGTGCAATCCCCCACAAAGCCAGCAGAATTAAAAAGCGACTCCATGCCCATATTTTGATAACAAATCGCAAATCTTTATTGTGAATTCTACGCATTGGCGGGATATTTGTTCCTTGTCCGAACAATCGAATGAAACCCTCAATTATACTGGAGTTTGTTGCACTTTGCGTATAGATTAAACAATAGTTTTTTGTTCGCGATTGCCCTTCGTGCAACGATCGCATAACCCTCATGTCCCGATCGCTTAAACCGCCAGCCAATTTAGTTATAGTAGGGCAAGAATGCTATTGAATTCTAATCCCATGCGCCCTTGCTACTTGTTTTTCCTGTTAGTGTTCGGCCTCCTGCTGAATAGTTGCACCCAAAACTCCACCTCTACTTCAAGCACCAATGATAAAGAACGCGATAACTTGACCATTTGGTGGAGTCAAGGATTTTATTCCGAAGAAGACCAAGCTCTCGAAGCCGCGATCGCCCAATGGCGAGAACGAGAAACCGAACAGATTGACCTAGAATTTATTTACGAAGAAGATCTCCTGCCCCGTGCCATCAAAGCCCTAGAAACAGGCAATCCCCCAGATATCTTGTTTTCCGTCCGTACCGATTTTACCGAGAGTCCGAGTTGGGCGTGGAAAGGCAAACTGGCAGACATGTCCGAAGTCATCCAACCCGTTAAATCTCGCTATAGTGCCAGCGCCCTCGAATCCGTGCGCCTTCTCAACCAAAAAACCGAGCAGCGCGCCTATTACGCCGTCCCCATCGAACAGCAAACCATTCACATTCACTATTGGCGGGATTTGCTGGCAGAAGCGGGATTTAGCGAAGCCGATATTCCCAAAGATTGGGACAATTTTTGGAACTTCTGGAAACAAGTGCAAAATCGCCTAAGAGAAGGAGATCGCAAAGATATCCATGCTTTCGGGCTAACTTATGCCCCCCATGCCGTCGATACCTTCTATCAATTCGAGCAAATCCTTGAAGCCTACGACGTGGAAATCGTCGATCGCGACGGCAATTTACAAGTCCATCGCCCGGAAATTCGCGAGGGCATCATTGCAGCTCTCGACTGGTTTATTAGCTTCTATCGTGAGGGCTTCGTTCCCGATAATGCGATCGCCTGGCTCGATGTCGATAACAATACCAGCTTTCTCAATCGCCAAGTGGTGATGACCCTGAATCCTACCCTCTCCATTCCCGCTTCCCAACGGGCTGACTCAAAAGTCTATCAAGAAGAAATGGTTACCATTCCGTTTCCCAACGAACCCGATGGAGAACCGCCCAATTATATCGTTGGAGTCAAACACGCCCTCATTTTTACCGATTCTCCCCAACAAGAAACTGCCAAAAAATTCCTCGCCTTTCTCATTCAACCCGAGCGCTTGGGAGAATATGTCAAAGGCTCCGCCGGACGTTGGTTTCCCGTCATGCCGGAACTGTGGGAAGATCCCTTTTGGAACGATGAAAGCGATCCCCACGTGAGCGTTGCCGCCAAACAATTCAGTGCCGGGTTTACGCGCCCTGCTTATCCCGTTTTTAATCCGGCTTACGCTCGAGTGCAGTCAGAAAATATTTGGGGTCGCGCTATTGCCCGCATTCTCCAAGATGAATGGACGACAGCCCGAGCCGTTGATGAAGCGATCGCCAAAATGCAGGAGATTGACGAAGAGTGGTAATTTTAAATTTTGAATCTAAAAAATGGGGATTTGGAAAAAAAGCCTGCTGGTGCAAATTATCGGTTCGTTTCTCGTCCTCTCCCTCATTGGCGTAACCTTGATGGGAGTTGCGGCCTTCGATCGCGCCAAATCCTCCCTCACTCAAGCCGTTTTCGATCGCTTGACGTTGGCGGTTTCCCTCAAAGAAGCGGAGATCGATCGCTGGTTGCTCGATCGCGCCAGATCTTTGCAATCCCTTGCCGCTTTATCTCCCGTCCGCGATCGGATTGAAACCCTCTCTTTTGGCGAAGGGGAAGCAAGCGATCTCGACTATCTCAATCGGATTTTGCGAACCTTTGCCGATGGAGAATCGGGACTCAAAGAAGTCTTTCTCCTCTCCCGCAGCAGTCGCATCATTGCCTCGAGCAACTTCGAAGGCATTGGCAAATACGAACCTCGGATACAACACAGTAAACTTTTATTGGACTCCAACCCCTTACCCAGCGTTAACATCTACGCCGATCCCAACACGGGCAAACCGCAAATTACTTTTGAGACTGACATTATCAACCAAGACGGGGAAAATCTCGGCGCTTTAGCCGCCCATTTAGATCTCGAACGCATCGATACCATTGTCAATCGCGATGGGGAGTTGGGGAAAACCGGGGAAAGCTATATCGTGAGCAATGTGGGGGGGCAACTCGGCGGGACTCTAGGCGATCGCTATGTTTTCATGACGGCGGCGGGATTTGGTTCCCCCGAATTTGCCGACGGTCTCTCCAGTGAAGGGATTATCGCCGCCATGACCGGCACCAGCGATCGCGGACTCTATCGCAACTATCTCGGTATTCCCGTCATCGGAGTCTATCGTTTTTTGGAACGGCAGGATGTCGCCCTCCTGGCCGAACAAAGCCAGCGAGAAGCCTTTGCCCCCGCCCGTCATTTAGCGATCGCCATTGCCGCGATCGGCTTGGGGTGCTCCATTTTCCTCGCCTTGGGCATGTGGATCGTCGCCCGTCAAATCGTCGGCCCCATTCTTCGCATTGCCAAAACCGCCCGCCAAGTCAGCGAAGGAGTCCACCGCCAAGAATTTCATACCCTCCCCACCACCCCCGTCCTCTCCCACAATGAAATCGGCACCCTCGCCAAAGCCTTCAATCAAACCATTATCGAACTACAATCGGCCTATGGGAAACTGACAGAATACAGCCACGATCTCGAATCCAAAGTCGAACGACGCACCCAAGAACTCAGTCAAAACAACATCCAACTGCAAAAAACCCTCAAACAATTAAAAATTGCCCAAGCGCAACTGATTCAAACGGAAAAAATGGCGGGTTTGGGTCAACTGGTGGCGGGTATTGCCCACGAACTGAACAATCCTGTTAGTTTCATTTACGGCAATACAGAACATTTACGCAACGATATTTTAGATTTGCTGCAACTCGTCCAACTCTATCAACAAGAATTCCCCCTCGCAGCGCCAAACATTAATGAATTTTTAAACGATATCGATCTCGAATTTGTCGCCGACGATCTGCCTAAAATGCTGGATTCCATCGCCACGGGAGCCCGCAGGATTCGTGATATCGTCCTCTCTTTGCGAATTTTTGCCCGTCTCGACGAAGCGGGAGTCAAACCCGTAGACTTGGTAGAAGGACTAGAAAGTACCCTGTTAGTGCTGAAAAGTCGTCTGAATGCCCACCCTCATCGCTCCGCCATCGTCGTGACCAAAGAATATCAATCTCTGCCCCGCGTGAAATGCAATGCCGGACAGATGAATCAGGTCTTTCTCAATATTCTCACCAATGCCATTGATGCCCTCGAAGAAGCGATCGCCCGAGATATCATCAACACTCCCACTTTGACCATTAAAACCCGATTGCTTTCGGAAGAACGGGTGGCGATCGCCATTTCAGATAATGGGATCGGCATGACCGAAGCCATCCGGGGCTGCATTTTCGAGCCATTTTTTACCACGAAACCCGTCGGGACAGGCGTGGGGCTAGGATTATCGATTTGTTACTCGATTGTGGTCGAACAGCATGGCGGTCTCTTGGACTGCGAGTCCAAGAGCGATCGCGGAACGACATTGACAATTGAATTGCCAAGGCCGCTTTAAATCAGTTATCAGTTACCCATTAAAGAGCAGCAGACAGGAGGGCGTGACCGACACTAACAATTAACATAACGGGTACGCCCCAATTGAGATAATTGCGGAATTCATCGACGACATCGGGAGAGGCAATTTTGTGGGAGAGGACGGGATTAAAAACAGTCAGACAAATGAGCAAAATTCCCCCATGTAAAACATAGCCGCTCCAAAAAACATGATTGATCGTACTGTTGGTTGCGATCGCCGGATAAGCAAGGGCGGTGGAAAAATCAAGGGCAATGAGAGCAAATAATCCCGTCATGACCCAACTAATGCGATCGGGTACGTCTACATCCAACCACAAAGCCAAAAGCGGCACGAAAAAGATGACAATAATGGGAATGAAAATAATTGGCATATATTGCATGGCTCTGCGAGAAACATTGAGATAAATAGTTTGTTGAGAATAGATATCTCGATTCCAGCCTCGGAAATTGTTATTCTTAAATTCGAGATTTGCCAGTTTCCAATTGGGGAGATCGATATTTTGGCGGATTCCTGAGAAAATATAATCATCATTGTCATTGACTAGCAATACTGTTCTAGTATTGTATTTTGGAACAATTAATTTGATATTTAACTGTTGCGAGTCAAAGGGGAATTTTGTCAGGTTAAATTGGCTTTGAAAGGTCGCATGAAGTCTGGTGATGTGGGTGACACGACCGTCGGAAAAAATGATGAGTCCGTCCTCTTTTCGTAAAGGCTCGTCAACCAAATTATCGATTTTAATTTCTGGAGTCCAAATCCGAGCGAGTTGCTCTTCTGCGTCCTCAAAACCAAATTCTAAGCGATGAGTGCCGAAGGTTTGGCGATCGAAGGCTAGACTCGGATCTTGCCAGCGAAAGCGCAAATCGACGATCGCCGTAAATTGCTGTTCTTCGTCGTCAATATCATCCACTTCTTCAACCAATGCGGCGACGGCAATTCGCATGGGTTTCGGTACATTTTCGGATATTTCCGGGAGAGATTCGGCCATGGCAAGCGGCACTCGGATCGGTTGGAAAATGCTCCAGAGATGAGGAACGATCGACCCACTAAAACTCACCAACAAGGCCAGCAAAAATCCGATCGCCAGACGAGGTATATGCCAATATTTCATTTTCATAACTTTAAATAGATTCTGTCTCATTATTTTTCTCGATTTTGATAGTTTGAGGAGCGAGTTTTTGTTGTAGTTTCTGACAGTGACGAGCGATCTCGCCAATTTCATCTTGACGGTTGCAGAGATTATTTTCGTCTTCAATCATTTGACCACTTGCCAGTTTTTTCAGTTGCTCGTCGATCGCCAATAAGGGACGTAATAAGAAGCCATTAAAAACCAGTAAAATTGCTCCAGAAATGAGAACAATTTGCACGATAGTTTGAGCGATCGCCATCAAGAAAAACTGTCGAGATAACTCTTGAAAATTGCTAAAATTTCGGACGGCTACAATCGTGCCTATCTTACGACCGCTAAAGTCGGACATGGGGATAGAAACAATTCCATAATCCGTTCCCTCGATGGTTTGAACGCGATAGAGAGTATCGTTAATGCCCTTCACAAATTCGGAAGAAATAATGGGTTCTAACAGCGGCCAATTCGTCGAGCCAATCTCTCGATAATTCCCAATTAACGTGACTTCTCGATCGGGATCGAAAGTCGTATTTTGAAAGAATTGATTATCCACAAAAGCAGCCACTTCAAGATCGTAAAGATTGGAGAGCCGATTCAAGATGGGCAAGAAAGAACGTCCCAACTCAAAACTACCAAGGGGGCGATCGCCATCCGACACGGGAACGATCCCGCGAATGGCAACTCCACCCCTACCGATTTCAATGCCCGCATAGGTACTTTGACGACTATTGGCCAGATTAACCATCTCTCGAAAACTAAGATCGTCTCCAAAGCGATCGCTTTGGTGCAAGCGCAAAAATGAGATATTTTCGGGGGTGTGAAATTGTCCGATCGTCACGCCGTAGCGTTGGGAAAGGAGTTCGTAGGTGGGCAGCAATTCTTGCAGGAGTTGTTCTCGTTCTCGTTGTTGAAACAATTGTTCGATCGAGGAAATCGAAATAATCGTTTGTGCCACGCTTAACAATAGCTGAGATTGAGTTTCAATACCGGCATTAACGAGACGGGCAACTTGCTGGAGTTGATTTTGGCGAGCGGTTTCGATCGCCTCGAGCTCCGTTTGATAAGATAAATAAGCGTTAACAGTAGAAACGAGTGCCGTCACGGCGATCGCGATTAAAGGCGCTCTATATTTGAGTTTCATCAATCGATCGAGATATTACTTGAAGGAAAAACAATTATAAAATAATAAGTGAACTTGCGATCGCACTTCTGAATAAAGATATTGCCGGTCTCTTACCGTCGCAGAATTGTGCATTGATTTGATTTGACATCTCAATTTATCTCTGCTAATGTAATGCCAACCTACATGTCCAAATTGATGAAATTCAATCGCCGCTATTTTTATTTTTGGTTTAGCTTGGTTCGCCGACAGTGAATCCAGTTGAATCTGGCATGAAATCGGCGAACCGCAAGTACAAGCGACTTGCGGTTTTTTAATGGTTTGGACAAGTTTCTCCCCAACCCAAACCCACCCCCCAACCCCCTCCCAAGAGCTACCCATTAGGCAAAAGTCCGTGGAAGGAAGGCTAGGACTGAGATAGAGAGACCAGTTGCGCACCCTCGAGAAGATGAGCGAAAACCGTCAAGCCTCGCCAGAGAACCTTAACCCCGGGGTCACCATCACCCTGACGA
>JBCCVR010000079.1:0-29843 GCA_039194995.1 Cyanobacteria bacterium P01_E01_bin.42
AAAAAAGAATTCTTCAAACTGATCGAAAATTAAAACGGTCTGAAAATCGCGCTTTTCATTTTCTTCTAATTCGGTGACAATTTTCTCAACTGAATTGAGCGCAACTGATGTAAAAATTCCTTGTTTTTTTAATGCCTCTACTAATAATTGCCCTAACTTATCTATCCAATTGGTATAAACTCGCAAAGGAATGGGTAAAACATCTAATGTCCCGATAATTTGGTTCTGTAACGAAGGAACTAATCCCGCATTCACTAGAGAACTTTTTCCGACACCAGATTGACCATAAATAACCGTTAACTTGTGCTGAGTATTGCTAATGCGTTCGATTAAATGCTTAATATTTTGTCCGCGACCCGATGCAAGAATTTCTCGTGCAATTCCTCCCTCTTCTTCTGTCTCAGAAATTGTTTGAACAGAAGACTGTAACCGTCCTGCACCAATGAATGCGAGAAAACCAAATTGATAAGCGATTGCACGTCGTTCCAGCTTAATTTTATAAGCATCTAAATAACGAGCCTCTTCATAGTAAAGCGATCGCAATTCTGCTAAAATATCAATATAAACTGGGGGATTCTTTGCCGGATCGATCGCTTTCGCACTTTCAAGATTGGCGATCGCTGCTTGCACTTCTCCCAATTGACGCTGACTACGAGCCAGTAAGAGTAAGGGTAACAGGAGATAATGTTCTCGTTCCGGCTCATTCTCTAAAAATTCAAGGGCTTTTTCTGCCAATTCTTTTGCTGTGTTTGGCTCATTTTCATGGAAAACAACTTCAGCCAAAAAACTAGAATCACGGGACAGTTGCAGGGAATTTTCATATTTTTCGTGTAATTGGCGAGATTTTTCAGCAACAGTCTTTAAACTCGACCAATCTTGCAAGCGCCGCAAAACATCCCCCAATTGACCGATAAACTTAGCTGTTAAATCCTTTCGCCCAACAAAGTCAAAACAATCGATACATTGCTGAAAATAGTCCTTTGCTTGCTGCCAATAAATTTCTTGTTGACGGCGATCGCGTTCCGCTTTTCGTTCATAACATAACCCAATATGAAATAAAACGATTCCTTCTCTTTCCTTGCGATCGCTTTCCTGCCAAAACTGTAAACTGTCTTGATAATTCTGCAATGCTTCTGTGAGTCGATTCTGAAAATAAGCTCTGCGACCGTGAGCAAAATGTATGCTGGCTTGTAATAATGGAGAAAGGGTTTGTTGATACTTTTCCAAATCCTGTAATGCTGCTTGAATTTCTAAGTAATGATTCTGGGAAAATAGCAAGCGATTGGGGATAATATGACGATCTCCAAAATCAGTCACTCGTGTAAACAATAACTCTGCTTTCTCGTCTAAATTTTGAACCAAACGATCTGGCGCAATCTCAAATCTAACCCGTGTCGTCCAACTTTCAAAATCCGGAGCTAAACGGATAAACTGGGTAATGAGGCGAGCGCTCATCCATAAAATAATGGGAAAGGAACAATTTTTCCTAAACTCCTCGCGTAAAGGATTCATTATGCGGAAAAGGCGATCAATATTTTCCACATTTTCCAATCCCAAAACCATCAAAGCAGGGATGGATTCATCTTGTAAATTCTCGCGGATTAAAGAATATAATTTTGTTTCCGAAGGGGAGACAACAATTTCTCGAATTTCTGGATATTGTTCTCGCAACTTCTGTACCATTTCCTCTCGCAAACTTTCATAATTGCAGCAAGCTAAATGCAGCCGAAAAGTCCTCCGAGCAAGTCCGAGAGCAAAACATAATTCTTCTATTGCTTTTTCATTATCAATCTGTTGGGTATCGGACAGAGAAGATTGAGTCATTTTTACACCTCCTATTCCTCAGCAACAATTGGATTTACATCAAACCAAGAGCCGCGATCATCGCGATATTCATAGACAAACATACTGCGAATGAGAATTTGATAATTGCGATCGCCTAATACTTTTTTCTCCTTAGCAACTTGATGTAATAATTCTCGCTCGCTGTCATCAATTGCCAAGCGTCGTTCGTTACTGTATCCTTGAATGACATCCTGTAAACTCTTTCTGGAAATCGGCAATCCTTTTTCCTTTTTAATTGAATCATTGAGCAAACGTAATAAATTGCGGACATGACCGCCACTAATACGACAGAGATGATTTAAAGTCTCCATATCATCAAAAACTTCGGAAATGCGATCGCCACGTTGATTTGCATCCAAATCAGGAAAAGCCCTTGCTAAGACCATTTGACGTAATAATTGCATTCCTTCCTCATTTTCCTTGCCATCCCTCGATTTGATCGGTACCATTGGCAGAACTTTAGGATCGTTCCTAAATCGTTGAGTCAGGTTTTCAAAATCATTAGAAAATCGCAGCGAAAGGGGCATTGTATAGACTACATGGCAATGAAGTTCTCTTAATTGTTCTCCGCGATCAACGAACAAATATTCGTGTTGAGGACGTTTCCATGCTTTAGGAGAACTGGAAATTTGATCGAGATTATCGACAATTGCCACCAATCCCTTTTTACCGTGTTTTTTTAACTGTTCGATCCCCGGTTCTAATAATTCTTGATTAATCGCATCTAATAGTCCATTGGTCAGAGGTTCAAGATAACCCCTTAATTTACTTCGCAGAGTGGGACTCGCTTTGGCTTTCGCCGTAATTTTAGCAATTCCTACATCGAGAGAAAATTTTCCTTGACTATCTGCGCCAACTTTAGCAATAGGTGTTTTAACTTCTGCGGAAAAATCAATTTCTGTTTGTAAAAGTCGGGCGGCTTCTTGGAGTATATGAGCAAGCTCTCGGGGGCGATCGAGATTCATTTGCTCTAAACTACTGCTAACCTGACGGGCGATCGCGAGTAAAATATCACTAACATCCACATCTCCCATTTCCAAATCTTGAGAAGACTCAAAGTAAACAACGTGAAAGTTCTCCTGCTCCAACTGTGCTTTTAATCTCAATAATTCGGTAGATTTGCCACAACCAATATGTCCCGTAAATAACTGACAAGTTGCTTTATTAGGAGACCAAAGCACAATATTATCTCGCAACTCCTCAATAATCTGTCCGCCTCGCACCGACGAAAAATCAATATAATATTTTTGATCTTCTTCATTCTTCTCAGAGAAAAGAGTTTTTCCGGGATCGGTGGCGTTAAAAAATCTTTGTAAGTCCAGAGTCATAATCTATGCAATTTACAGGTTTGGGAGGATTTGCAGGGAATGGAGTGATTATCGAGCATCGATCGTGATCGCTTTTACTGAATGTAAAGATTTGTAAAATCCAGTAAGGTGCATTCACCGACCCAATCGACAAAAGATGACAAAATTCTGAACCTAGCAGCTTTGCGGCAAACGACTCTTGGCTAGTGCGATCGCCTCCCGTGCTTTGGCTTCTCGCACTTCCTTATCCTCGCAGTCTACCGCTTCTTCGAGAATGCCAAGAATTGCTGGGGTCGGGTGCTGAAAATGTTTGACCCAGAAAGAGCGAGGATCGGAGATCGCTTCATCGGCTTGCAATTCCGATCGCAGAAAATCTTTGATTTGTTCTGCGCGATCGGCAATTTTAGAACCGTATTGAAAAAAGTTGGACAAATAGCTGGGTCGATCTGCATAGCAACCTGCCGAAATATTATCCCCCAATTCATCTTCGAGACGATAGAGTTCTTCGAGTGCTTCGCGGTCGTTGGGGTTTCTCAGCAAGCGATCGCAAGGATTGTCTTGAGTCGTCATTGTTTCCTCCCGTACTATCTTCAGGATAAACCACGGTACTCGAAATACGTCAAATTCTCGCGATCGGGATCGTTGCCGAGTTCCAGCATCCCTGCTTTACGATAAAAACCGATTGCGCCGGGTAGCGAGTGAAGCCCGACGCGCCCCGCGTATCCGAGAGCCAAACTGCGCTGTCGGACAAACAGCAGGAGTTTCAAGCCTACGTATTTGTAGTGTAGCGTTCCGGATACTCTGCGATTCCAAGGGGCGCTGACAATGAATTTCGCGTAGACAATTCGTTGGGTTTCGTCGGCACTGAGCGAAGCCGAAGTGTCAAACCACGAACGATGTCCCAAAGTTTCTATAGCGATAAATCCTTGAGCCATATCATTGCATTCAAGGGCATGGACTTCAAAATCATCGTAATTCCGCGACAAGCGCTTTTTCAATGCCCAATCTAAGTGTTTATCTTCCTCGCTCAGTTCTTCCAATTGAGGCAACCAAATCTTTTCAAAGTCTCGAACGTGGCGCTCTTGAATGTCGAGAATGAGGGCTTCTACAAAACATTGTTGGCGAGTATCGAAAATTTCGGTAACTTGTTCCATTTTGGAGTCATTCTAATTGCGGGCTGCTTCAATTATCGAGCGATCGCACCACCAAATCCCCAATCAAATCCAAGCGAAACTCCGCCACCCATTCCAGCAAACGCACCTTCAATTGAGACTGAGAATCGGGCAATTGCCCGATCGCCTGCTTGACGAGAAGCGGGTCTCCCGTATCCGCAGCATCGGCCAATTGTTCCAACAGCGATACCGAAACTTTGGATAAAGATTGCAAGGTAAATTGCAGGGAAATGCGCGAATCCGGCATCTCGAAAGCACTATCCACCGAAGGCTGTTCGTATAGGTATTTCACCCCCAAATGCTTGGCCATCTTCTCAAAAATGACATCTTCGCGAAATGGTTTGACCACCAAATCGTTGTAACCCACCTTCAACAACTGAGAGCGTTTTTGGGAGAGGGTGCTGGCGGTCAGGGCGATGATTATCGGGCGATCGCCGCCGGGGAGAGAGCGAATTTTTTGAGTGGCTCGATAGCCGTCCATCACTGGCATCCGAATATCCATCCAAATCAAGTGAGGTTTCCAGTCCTTCCATTGCTCTACTGCTTCTCGTCCGTTAACCGCTTCTCTCACTTCAAACCCAACCTCCTTCAAAAACCGCGTTAACAACAAGCGATTTTCCGCAACATCCTCAACCACCAAAATCCGATACTCCGGCTGACCCGGTGCCAAGACACTGACCCGACCCCGTTCCATATAATTTCGCACGTCTTCAGCTCGAGCGAGTTTCGCATCGATAGTAAAGTGAAAGCAACTGCCCGAGCCGACGCGACTTTCAACCGTCATTTCTCCCCCCATCAATTCCACGTAGCGGCGACTGATGGGCAGTCCCAAACCCGTCCCCTGCTGGGATTTGCGTCCTGCCTCCGTTTGGACGAAAGAAGCAAATAACAAATCCATCTCTGCCGCAGCAATTCCCATCCCGGTATCTTCAACAGTAAACGCCAGACGACAGCGATCGCCCGAAGATTCCACCCGTCTGGCCTCGAGGCGCACCGATCCGGTTTCTGTAAATTTAATCGCATTGCCCAACAAATTGATGAGGATTTGGCGCAATTTGCGATCGTCGGTTTTAATATAGTGAGGAAGTTGAGAAATACCGTCAAACTCCAAATTCAAACCCTTCGTCTCGGCTTTTAAACGAAACATCTCCTCTAAAGTCTCCAATAAGCGCATCAAATCGAAACTGCGCTCCACCAGAACCACGCCTTCCGCTTCGATTTTGAACATTTCCAAAACATTATCGATCAGTCCCAACAAATGCTGACTGCTGCGATTGACAATATCGAGATATTCCTGCTGTTCGCGGGTAAAGCCATCGGTTCGCGCCAACAATTGAGTAAAGCCGAGAATGCTATTCAGGGGAGTTCGCAGTTCGTGGCTCATATTCGCCAAAAAGCGGCTTTTCGTGCGGTTGGCAGCTTCGGCTTCTTCCTTGGCTCGCTCGAGGGCTTGCATTTGCTTTCTCTTGCAGTCTCCGTCGATATTGCGGGCGATCGCGCAACAAAATTCTTGACCTCGGTATTGAGAGAGGTGGAGAACGACCTCCACGTTAAGGGTTCGACCTTCTTTCGTGCGGTAGATGGATTGCAAAGATAAGCGCCTTCGCTCTCGTAACCGGCGAAAGCGGCTTTTCCACCTCCGCGTCGAGAGTCCCGATTCGAGGTGCCCCAGGTGCATTCCTCCCGTGAGTTCCTCGCGAGAATATTTCAGGATCGATGCGGTGGAATGATTGGCGTAAAAGAGGCGACCGGAGGGTGTGACGAAAAAGATGCAGTCTCGCGATCGGTGGAACGCGAAGCGCAGCAATTGCAGGTTTTTCTGAGCGGATGGAGGAGCGGTTTTGCTCATGGTTGCGATTCGATAGGACCCCTTGACGCTTGGATTTTTATGGTAGCCAATCGAGCTACTCCCCTGCCTCTCCCCCGATTTTGAGGGCGGATAGGCGTTTTTGCAATCGTTCTGTTTCTGGAGGAGATGCGATCGCCTCCTCCGGTTCGTCGGGATGGGGCAACAACCGATAGGCTTCCCGAATGCGGTTTTCTAACTCGCGATCGAGGTCGATGCCTCGGGCGTGGTACTCGGCACGTTGCTCCAACTGGGGTTGGATTTGCGAGTCCCAGAGGGCTTCCGACTCCTTAGCCCGTCGAATATCGCCTTGAGAGACGGGGATTTTGAGCGGGTAGGGAAAGAGTGCCTCATTACCCGAACCGTAGGCAGGAGAAGTAATCACGCATTTGCCTTGGGGAAAGCGAACGATTTCATCGGCACTAATGAGAGGTTTTTTCTGTACCGACTCGCTCCAGTTAATCGAACGAGTAGTTTGCTGCTGTCCCATCGAGTTGCCCGTGGAACGATTGCGGAGAGTGACTTCAGTTTCGCCATAGCGCTTGGAATACTGTTCCGCCGTTTCATAATCTCCGGGGTTAAACAGGACGTGAGTAGAAAGAGCAGACGCGATCGCTTTCCCCTGCTTGTCCCCATAGCGATCGTACAGTTGGTTGAGACTTTGAATGCCAATAATCGGCACGCCACCATTGCTGCGATATTCATTGACCCAATAGGCAATCCGATCCAATCGCAAGGATGGAAACTCATCCAAAGAGTAAACGAAAGGCGTTTGCCGCTTTTCCGCTAAATTGCCAACAACGCACAGATGAAGCGCCGCAGCCAAAAGCGGAGTCAAAATATCCCGCCTGCTGTCATCGAGCTTGAAAAAGATGGCCTGCTTGCCCTCTAAGCGCACGGGAATGGTACTCTGACCGATAAACGCCCGCAGCAGGTCTTTTTGAATAAAAGCGCTATAAGTCGCTTCGGCTGTGGCTTTAATGCCCGCAACGGTTTTTTCGGCATCCTTCGCACTGAGGAGTTGAGAGAAACTGGCTGAAATCCATCGATCCATTTTCAGGGGGTGGCCATCGGGACGGTAGACAGAATGAGCGAGGCGATGAACGAAATCGGGCAGTTGAATGAAGGCGTAAACCATTGCCAGATCGGGATATTGACTAGACTTGGCAAGCTGTACCAGTCCTTTAGCCATCATTTCCCCAGCATTCTTGAAAAATTCATTGCTTTTGCCCTGTTCCGAGTCGGCATTATTGGCAATAACCCGCCCGATTTGCCCTGCCATGACTGCATCTTGAGGGTCTCGCATGAAATCGAGAGGATTGATAACCCCGCTATAAGGTTCTCCAGGCGCTAAAACGCTCACCTCGTAACCATAGCGGGCGGCAAGAGGGGCGTGCAACTTCATCTGGTCTCCCTTTTTATCATAAACCACCGTACTGAATCCCTGCTGAAACGAACTTTCGATGAGGCGATCGATAACGCTGAACGTTTTCCCAGATCCCGGTGCGCCAATGACTAAGATACCCCGTTCGGCATTGGGAAACCACAAACTCGGAGATGCCCTCAAGAGTGTTTGCAGCCGCGCGATCGCGCTTTTAAAGGATTTGCCCAGCCAATAGTCCGGCGTACCGCTCCATAAAGTAACGGGCTGGCATTGTTTCTGCCTCATTTGTTGGAGAGCAAGATTCGTCGCTTTGAGGCGATCGCCCGTCCCCACCAAGCGCCCCGATGTTAGTTTTCCCTTGCGACCGGTCATTTTAGATAGGAGCAGCAAGACGAGAAATATCCCCAGCATTCCCAACCCTTCTACTGTTAGAAATTGTCCCATCAATCCGCGAATGTCAATGTTAATTAAAGGACGATTTTCAGAGGTCGGCGTTTGGACGAAAAAGACAGTTTTATTCATCGGTTATACCATTTATATAAAGTAACAAAAGACTGATTTAAATTGAACTATTGATGTGTTTTTATGACAGATTTTTGACCATCTAGCTACTTTCGGAAATTGTTATTATTACCATGATTTTACCGTTCCAGAAATCGGGAGAAATATCTTTTAGAGCTTTCTGTAGGGGGCTATCGCCTTGCAGACTGGGATATTGCAATAACATGGAAATGGTTAGAACGACAAAGCAGCGATCGTTCCCAATCGATTCCGAACTTCTCGATCCCAAGTACAATGAAATCCGCAAACCTTCTCTCCCTTACGGCATCGTTATCAATGGCAAACCTGCAGGCATTTTGATTCCTCTCGATCAACTGCTCAAAGCCGAATGGAAAGCGATACCGCCGGAAGAAGAATTAACGACAGTCGAACTCACCGAAGAAGTCACGGGCTTATTTCTGGAGAGAATTCGCGTTCTCGTCCTCGCTTTCGTCCCCGAATACGTGCGCTGGAAAGATATCGAAGACAATAACGAACGTGCGGGAACATTTATTGGATTGTACGAAGATTGCCGTCACAACCTCGACAAGAAAACCCAAGAAGTTTGCTCGGAACACGCCTTAGTCTTTTTGAATCCCAAAAACCAGCCCTTGCATAAAGTGCCGATTGTCGTGCGCTTTAAGAATGTTTCCCTCTGGTCGTTTAAATCAGCCAGAGAAGAATACTATCGCGCCTTAGAGAAAACCTTTGCCGACTATTGCAAAGTGGAATATAGCGGTAAAAGCGATCGATGGCGCTCTTTGGGAGTCCTCGAAGTGGAATTTAGAGCCATTAAAGAAGGCGAAGGCAAGAACAAATCTTGGTGCTGTAAAACCCATGCGATTACGCCTCCGTCATTAGAGAACTTGGCGAAGCTCTTTTTAGGAACGCCGAAGCGCAAACAGTTGGTTTGGGGGCTCCACAACAGCATTGCCGGATTTGTCGAAGGAGGAAGCGAACCTCTACCCGCTTTAGCCGCAGAAGGCGAAGCTAAAGTGCAGGTTTTATCTGAGGGAGAAAACGGAAAGTCAATGCGGAAAATCCGTCAAGTTTCCGAGGAAGGCGATGAGGACTTAGAAGAACTCGACGATTTTGAGGAAGAGTGATTTCGGCAACTCTCATCGGTTCGTCATTGGAAATACCTCATTTAAAATAGAGTGTTGCACCAAGCCGAGACAGTCATCCCGAGCAGCAGTCCGAATCGAAACCAGCAAGTTTGGCGTAACAGCCATTGGGGAGGTTGACGAGTCATTGTTTTACAAGATTGGGGTATTGCAGGAATGGATGCGATCGCAGATCGTGCCATTCCCAATTGCTTTCACTGTACGCGATGGCTGCAACCTTCTTCCTCCCTCGCTTTGGGGATTTTTCCACCCACCGAGGGATCGTTCTTACGAGTTAAAAGAGTAAAGATTGTATGAGCGAGGAAATCGTCGATATTTTAATGGCACGAATACTGGAAAACCCGCCCTATTCTTGGTTTCCTTCGTCCGAACAAGTCGTTAGCGAGATCGTTGCGAGAGCAGAGATCGAACCGGGAGATTGGGTTTTGGATGTCTGTGCGGGGGATGGGAGATTGGGGTTAGCTGCACGGGAACTGGGTGCGAGGGTGGAGGCGATCGAGATCGAGCCTCGGTTTCGGCAAATTCTCTTTCAACAGGGATTGGTCTTGGTGGGTGCGGATGTTTTTCAGTCCGAACCAAAGCGCCTTTATGATGTAGTTCTGAGCAATCCTCCTTTTAGTTTTAGTCCGGAGAATCGAGGAGTGGATCTGGCAATTATCCAACACGCTTATCGTTGTTTTTTAGCTGCGGGGGGTTGCTTAGTTTCCGTGGTGAGCGCTTCTCACAAATACGCAAAGTGTCCCAAAGCTCAGGCATTTCGAGCTTGGATGCAGCAAGTGGAAGCCGAGTTGGTAGATTTGCCCTTGGAGGCATTTTGGGGAACGGTGCGTCCGGTGACGGTGGAAAGTTGGTTGGTCGTGGCTCGAAAATGAACAACGTCAATTTAATCTTGGTCTGTCTATGAGGTTGCCTCATGAATTGGATTTGTGTAAAGAAATATAAACAAAAAATCGTTGAGTGCATAAAAAAATAAATCAAGACCAGAGAAGAGATTGAAAGGATTTTGTCAGATCTCCTTTGCCGTCCGTTCAATCAATCGCGAGGATTCTCTCTGATGTCTGTGTCTCAAAACTCTCAAAGCGATCGTAACTCCTCATTTCAAGCCCTTATTCTCGAACTGATTCTCACGCCAAGCGGATTGGTCGATCTGGGAGACGATGCCGCAAATCCTTTAGATATGGATGTTGATGCGTTACCGGAATTGTTGGCGGATTTGGATATTTCTGACGAAGCAGAGACCGTTGAAATAGCCGCTCCTGCACCGCCTTCCGAAGAGATAGCGATGGAAGCGATCGCGACAGATCTAGAGATTCTCCCCTTCTTTGACCCACCCTCAGAGATTGCTCTCGACCCAACTTCAGACCAAGGAATATTTACGGTGGGAGAAAGCGGAAAAGTTGAAATCGATTTTCTCTTTGATGGCGGTAAATTTAAAGGAGAAGTGGCACTGTTTAGTTTAGAGGGGATGGAGGAGTATGAAGGAGAAGCATATTTAAAAGAAGCCGTCAATCGTTCCCTCTCCCATTCTCCTCAAGGTTATCTGGCGATCTCCGATGCCTCAGAAGGGGCAGGATTTAGCGGATTGACGAACGAACCCCAAGATTGGAATCAAGGCGACTATCAAGGAATTAAAACCTTTGAGATGCAGTCTGGTGATACATTTGCCCTGTTGATTTCTCCCGATGGTTCGATCGCCGAGGCTGGGTCAAATGGCGATCCGCTTTACCTCTCTAACGATGCCAACCGAGAAGGAGTTATTGCCGATATTACCGGACACGGGCGCGCTTTTGCGATCGAAGATGCCGGGGATAATGATTACAACGATCTGATTTTCCAAGTGAATGGCGCGACAGGAGAAGCACTAGAATTGGATGATGCGATCGATCCGGATTTAGAGTGGCGGGAAACGGAAACGGGACGAGAAATTATCGACCATTTAAACCAACAATTCTATTCAGGTGTTTTTACAGTTGGGGAAACGGGGGAAGTCGAGATTGATTTCCTCTTTGACGGGGGCAAATATCAAGGGGAAGTCGCGATTTTTAGTTTGGAAGGGATGGATGAGTTTGACTTGGATTCGGAGGCATTTATCCAAGAAGCTGCCCGTCGCGCTCTGTCCAATTCTACAGAAGGTCATGTCGTTATTGCCGATCGCATTGAAGGAGCAAGGTTTGATGGGGTTTTGGGAGAACCCAAAGATTGGAATAGCGGGCAGTATTTAGGTCTTAAAACCGTGCAAATGAACCCCGGAGATGAATTTGGGATAATGTTGGTTCCCAACGCTTCAGTGCAGCGCGTTTTCGATAATCCCGATATTGGCGGGTCGGCGCGTCCTCTCTTTTCAATGGCTACAGCAAATCCGGGGGATGAGTTCCATGTGGGTCAAATTGCCGATGTGACCGGCCATGGCAGCACTTTTGTTATGGAGGACGTGCGTTTCGACCACGTTTGGGCGGATGAAGATTATAACGATATCATTTTCCAAGTCCGGGGGGCGACAGGGGAAGCGATCGCTCTCGATGAGGTCATCGATCCGAATAAAGATTGGCGGGATTTAGCTTTGGGGAAAGAACTTCTTGAATACGCCCATTCTCGCCATCAATCCCCAGAAGTCGTTTCTCCTATTCCCGATGTGGTTCTCACCTCTGGGAATCCTCAGCAACATATCGATTTATCCCAAGTCTTTCACGATCCTGATAGTCCGGTTTTAGAGTACGAAATCGTTGATGGGAATGGAGATGCCGTTAATGTTAGTTTGGAAGGCGATCGCCTGCAATTAACCAAGGCTTCAGAAACAGGAATAACTAATGTTGCCATCCGCGCCACGGATGAAGTCGGAAACTCCTATATTCACTCTCTGACGGTCATCACCAGCAATTTGAGTTCGGAGGATGTTTCGAGCCTAAATACAGCTTTCAATGAGTTACAGGGGGCGCTAAACATCGATGGTGACGATCCGACGATTGGGTTAAGCAGTCCGACCGCAGAACGCGCGATCGCCAAGTTGGGTAATGTTCTTCGCAACCATGAGAGATTAACGGAGATTCTCGTCGAACCGGAGGCTTTAGCCAAAATTGGGGTAAATTCTCAAACAATGGCGCAACTCCTCGATAGTCCGGCTTTTGCGGAAGATTTGGGGGCGATCGCCGGGGATGCTTCTTTACCAGAAATCCTTACAGAAGGCAGAAATCCCCATCTCGATCTCTATCAAATCAATGGGGTTAATTTAGCAGAAGCCTTGCAAACGGGAGAAGAACATCCCTCCGCATTCTTAGTCGATCGCGATCGCCTGCCCGAGATTGGCGCGATCGACTTCAACGGCGAACATAAACAAGCAGTAATAGAAACTCTGAGATCGCTCAATCCTCTCGCCAAACCGCAAACCCTGAATGCCAAGCGAGGCTGGGAAAATGAGTTAACGAGTTTTGTCGATCGCCTTGTTGCCAAAGGGGAAGAACAAGGGGTTGTCAATCTGAGCTTGGATTTAACCCAAATGGACGATGAGGGACGCATTACAACCCGTTACGAACTGACACCAACAGAACGACAGGCGATTCAATATGCCCTCGAAAATAACGTTCTCTTGGTGGTTGCGTCGGGGAATACTGGCGATCGCATGTCTGCATTGGGAGCGGCGGCACAGGAGTTTGATAATATCGTCACCGTGGGAGCAATGGATTTTGAGGGCGATCGTGCTGACTATTCCAGTTTTGGAGAAGGGCTGTCTCTCCTAGCACCGGGTGGAAAGTTTGAGGGGAATCATAATGCTTTTGTAGGAACATCTAAAGCAACAGCTTATGTGACAGGGGCTGCATCTCTTGTGTGGGGAGCAAATCCCGATCTCAACTACCAACAAGTGAAGAAGCTCTTAAAAGAAACAGCACTCGATCTGGGGGCATTGGGTTGGGATAAGGAAACAGGAGCGGGTTTGTTAAATGTGGAAGAAGCCGTGCGCCGCGCGAAAGAAACGACTCCCGAAGCGATCGCCTCGGTGGGTTCTGCCAATCTGACTCCTTTTAGTGGCGAAGGACGGGTTAAAACGGGAGCGCGGGCGGCTTCTCCGGAAACTGAGGCAGCGATCGCCCAACTTCAAGCCGAAAAAGTGAATTTAGAATCTCAGTTATCGAGCAATCTCACTTTAGCTGAATTAGAAACGCAGGTACAGCAACAGACTGCTAGTGCGTTGAGCGAATATCAACAGATTAGCACCCGAGCCGCGACAACAGGAGCGCAAGCGGGACAACTAGCGACGGCTTTAGAATTAGCGAGTCAACACCAACAAATCGAACGCGGACGAATTGATGGATTTACCGGACAAATTCAACAATTACAACAAGAAATCGCCGCTTTAAACCAACAAAAAGATACGCTGACCGAGAATTATCAAAATAGTGAAAATGAACTGAGCGATCGCATTATCGCAGTAGAGACCGATCTGCAAAAAGTCAAAGGAAATTATGACAATGCGATCGCAGAAGTTAGTAATCCTCCCAAACCCGAAGAATTGCAAGAACAAGTCGTTTGGTATCGTCAACAAGCGACTCTTTTGGCAGAAGAAAAACGCCAACACAAAACCATTGCCAGTACCCAACAGGTTCTCAAAGATCGGCATTTACACCAAGCTGCGATCACCGAACAAAGTCGCATTTTCGCAGAGGAGTTAGCCAATACTCTAGAAGCCCAAGCAGAGTTATTAACGGATTCTAATACGACATCAGAGCAATTAATTCAAAGCTATCAAAATATTGCCAATCTAGCCGAGAAATTGCGCCAACACGGTCAAGCGAGTGCGGATTGGCACGGAGATAAACTTCAAGAATTAGCCAATACAACGGGTTTCACGGGGCTGTTACTCGCCTCTCAACGAGATAATCATACTCGCCAGCGAAATCTCTTTGAACAGTTGGCAAATAAAGCCGAGAAAAATTACGAGTTGGCAACGTATTTATCGGGAACGCCCAGCGCTAAATTAGAGGCGATGGCGCAGGAAATTGAAGCACATCAAATCCGCTTGCAGGCAGAACAAGATGTATTGGCATTGAAAACAACAGAATATGAGCAAAATTTAGCAGCGATCGCTCTAAAAATCACTCAAGCTGAGACAGATATTCAAACGTTAGAAACTAAACAAACTGATGCGGAAAACTTGGCAGTCAATGCCGAACAGCGCGTCAACAATCTACAAAATGAATTAGAAATCTTACAACAGGATTGGGAGGATGCACAAACGCAATGGCAAAATTATCTCAAAGTCAATAGCGCTTTTCTTCCCCAAGAAACCCGCAAAACAATGATTGAGAAACGACTGCAAGATTTAGATGCAGAAGAAGTTCGGGTGCGGGAGTTGCGCGGGGAAATTCAGAAGCAATTGAATGAGACTCCAAATGCTAACTTACAAGCGCAATTAGATGAAGCCGATCGCTATTTGGAAGAGTTAGAACAAGAGCGTGTATTGGCATCAATTCACGAGGATAGTATTGAGGATTCCGCTTTAACATCGGCGCATCGCGATCGCTTATTGAATCGTCCGGATGAATTGGCTCAAGAATATCAAACCGCACGCGATCGATGGGAAACGGCGATCGCACAAAAAGAGATTGCGATCGACGCTTTAACACAAACCCAAGCATTAGCAACAACAGAACGATCGCAATTGGAGGCATTACGAAGTGATTTGACATCCGTACAAAGCCAATTAGAAACAGCGCGATCGCAAGTCTCTCAACTCGAACAAGATTTAACGAAGGTACAGCAGAATTTGGATTTAACCAACTTGCAACTAACTAATCAACAATTACTATTGCAAAGTTTAGTCGAACGAGATGCAGCCTTAGCACAAGGGGAAGGATTTTATCACGATTTAGCCACAGAAAGCGGGGAAAAACTTTGGTATTGGAACGATCGCACGCAACAATACGAATACAATACCACCGAAGCAGAATCTCGCCAGAAATTCTTACAATATTCTTCTTTCTTGGCTGCCGAACGCA
Source organism: Cyanobacteria bacterium P01_E01_bin.42 (assembly GCA_039194995.1). GTDB lineage: Bacteria > Cyanobacteriota > Cyanobacteriia > Cyanobacteriales > Spirulinaceae > CCY15215. The sequence continues at coordinate 15,209 of JBCCVR010000079.1, forward strand.
ATCGAGTTTATCAAGCTACAAATGAGGCACGGGAGAAGATTGCAGAGTTAGAGCAATCACGAGGAGAACGAGAAACAACAACGAGCAATCTAGCAACACAATTAACCCCAATTAACAATAATATTCCCCTATTGGAAGCAGAAGTCACTCGCCTTGAAAATGAAATTACTCCGTTAGCAGCCATTGTCGAGCCAATTTTAACAACAGAAGTAGAACGAGAAAAAGCCTTACAAGAGGCGAGCGATCGCGTAGATGGAACGGTTTCTAAGTTACTGGCGGCAGCTTCAGCGCAAGTTTCTGCCTATCAACGTTTAATTGATTTTGGCGTATTAGCAGCAGAGGAAGACAGCAGTTATTTGGCCACAGAAATCGAACCCAAAATCCGAGCCTATATCGCTCAATTGCGCCAACAAGAACAGGAGTTTGCAGCCAAAGGATTCAATTTAGGGTTTGAAGATGCGGCGAAAACCTTGGAGACCAAATTAGCAGAAGCCGAACAGGCATTGATTCCTCTCGAATTAAAACAAGAATTAGATATTCACCAACAGTTGGAAAGTTACGGCACAAAAGAGCGTGCTTTACAAGCATTGTTAGCCTCAGAAGATGCCGCAGAAACAGCCATTCAAGCCGATACGGTGACAGCTTATCAAGCGTTGGAAAATACCGTCGAACAAGATTTACAACAAGCGGTAGAAGACTGGACGAAGCATTTTCAAACCGGACATCAATTAACGAAAGAATTGGGAGAGGAACAAACGCAACTTTCCCAAGCTGTCGATGATTTATTGACAGAGATCGAAACAGATTTTGCCGATCCCCACGGGAAATACTATCGCAGCGAAACCGAATTAAAAGAAGCCATTTCTCTGTTGTCCGTGGGGGTACAGCGAGAAGATGAATTGAACAATGCCACGCGATCGCTGCAAGGAGATATTGCTAACCTCCAACTCCGCTTAAAACGGGATAAGATTCTGAAAGAAAAAATTGCTACCATTACCAACCCCTCGGATGCGATCGCCGTTCTCCAAGAAATAACTCAACAAGGGAGTCAAGATTATCAACAAAAATTAGCAGAAGCTAAAGCCACTTATGCCGAAGAATCGGCTCGGGGTTCTGCCAGTTTGTCTCAGGCTAACTGGCACGAAGAACAAGCAAAAGATCGCTGGGAACGCAGTCGTAAAGACGGTCCGACTTGGCAGGAAACGCGCTGCGGCAAACGCGGGAAAAAGAGCGGTTGCGAAACGATTACTCACTACGATTACGATTGGATTGCTTGGGAACAACACGAAAATACCGCGAAAGCCTACCGAAAAGACGCGATCGCTCAGTTAAGTGCGGCGGAGGCAGCCCGCAAGGAGATCGAACGCCTCGAACCCCTTGTAGAAGAATGGAATGAGGCAGATAGAGCCGCCGAGAGTGCATCGGTTTCCGTGGGACAACTGGGTAACTTGGTGCGGGTTTTGGAAGCCGCAGGGGAGGATATTCCCGAAGCCAAGGCGCAATTGGAATTGTTACAGGCACTCCTACCCACGTTAGAGCAGCAGTTACAGCAAGCGGAACAATCCACCGCAGCAGCACGATTAAATGCAGGGCAGGCTTGGCATGAATATACCCCCCTGGGAGAGGATTATCGTCAAGCGGTGGCGCAGGTTTTGGATAGCCAGAGTCAGTGGCAGTTACAAGCCGTTGAAGCACAACAGCACATTACAGAGATTGAAGGATGGATCGAACGGGAAAGTATTGCCCTCGCCACCGAAATCGAACGAGTAGCAGCATTGCAGAGTCAGTTGGAGGGACAGTTACAGGCGATCGCGGCACAAATTCCCACGGCGACGGGAGCGGTTCTGGTGGAATTGGAGGCGAAAAAGGCTCATTTAGAAGAGGCTTTGGGGATGGTGACAAATAAAGTTGCCGTTTTGTCTGCTCAACAAGCCGCATTGACCCAAAAACGGGCATTATTGGCGGCGCGGAATGAGGCGATCGTGGCAGAGAAGCGCTTATTAGAGGCGTATTTAGCGAGTCCCGATGCCGATACGGAAGCCTTGAAACAGCAACTGACAGACGCTCGGGCGGTACTGGCAGAGGCGCAAAAATTGGCTGAGGAGGCAGAAGCCAACAGCCAAGTTTTAACGGCTCCTTTACAGGAGTTGCAGGCAGAGTTATTGGTTCGCAATGACGAGCATTTGCAAGCAGCACGGGAACAACAGGGAATTCTCTCGGATCTGCTGGCTGCAACGGAAGCCAATGCCAACTACACCCTAGAAGCAGCGCAGGTTCAGCAGAAATTGAACGATTTGGAGTTTCAGATTATTACCCGCTTGCAAGAGGCGACTTCTGCGGGAAGTGAAGAGGCGAAACACCTGTTAAATGTTGCCATGTACGGGGATTTATCCGGTGCGGCGGAGATTTATTTTAAAGACTATGCAGATTTGGCGGGCGATCGCGGCAGTAAGGGAGTGGGAACGGAGGAAGATGCCCAACTGGCGGAACGCTATCAGGAGGAATGGGAACGGTATAAACACCTCAAACAGGAGGCGCGATCGCAGGCGGATGCGGTAGCGGCAGTGAAGGAGGCGGCACAGTCCCAACTTGGGGCGTTGGAGGAGCAGCAGAAGGCGGCATTTGAGTCCCTCGATCGCCTCAACGAACAAATTGCCACGACGGAAGGGGAAATGACGGCGAAGGAGGAAGAATTGGCAGTCGTTGAGGCGCGAGTGGAGGCATTAGAAGGCATTCGCCAGCAAACCGAGGCGGCTTTCGTGCAGATGGTGCGCCTCGAGCAGTTGAATTTGGCACAGGCGCAGTTAGAGCAGGAAATGGCAGAACAGCGCAAAACGGAGATTGATGAGGCGGTTGCGGCGCGGTTGGAGCGCGATCGCTTGGAGTTGGAACGCGATCGCTTCGAGGTACAGTTCCAGATCGAGCAGTTGCAGCAGCAACAAGCCAATGAGGAGTTACGACAAGCTTTAAATGAGGTGCGGGAGGATTTGGGTCAGGGGACGTTGAGTGATGCGATCGATCCGAATTTGGCCGATCGCTTGGCAACACTGCTGACGACTCTGCAAGCGTTGGAAAGCCAACAAACGGATCTACCCGATGATGTGAAGGCGTTGCTAACGGAGGTAAAAGGCGATATCGCTTTGGCACTCCAAGGTGAGGAAGCCGCGAAAATTGAGGAAAAACTGATTCAATCTGCTGATATTTTAGTCAAACAGATTGGAGAGTCTCGCGAGGAACTGTCGCGACTGGAACAAGAGGAGTTGCGCGATCGCCTGATTTTGCAAACGGCTGGGGAGGATTTACAAGCAGCCAGTCGGATGATGTTGGCAGAGATTGAGAAGGCACAATTGTTACAAACGGAGCGAGAGATCGTCAATCCCCTCTATCTCGAAGCCCTGACTAAGGTTGCCTATGCGGAACAAGCGGTGGAGATGTCCGAAAATTTGGCACAGAGTCTGCGCGAAGCCCTCGAGGAAAATATCAAGCAACGAGAAAAACAGCGCAAAGCACGTAAAAAAGCCCTTTGGAATACGATTTTGAGCGCGGTGACGACGGTGCTATCTCTGGTGAGTTTTATGGTTAATCCGGGCTTGGCATTAGCGTTACGGGCAATTAGCGGGGGCATTGGTGCCATTCAAGCCGCCGTCAATGGAGATTGGGCAGGCGCTATTTTCAGTGCGGTGATGGCAGGAGCGAGTTATGTTAGCAGCGTTGCCAGTGCTGCGGTCAGCAAAACCATTCGCACGGTTCAATCTCTGGCTTCTGGGGCATTTAAGGCGGTTCGCAGCTTTAAGTCCGGGGATAATATCATGGGCTTCTTGCAAATGATTGGGGGAGTTGCTGGGGCGGTTTCTGCACAGGTTGTCGGGACGGCACAGGCAACGGCACAAGCAGCAGGTCAAGCGGCGGCAGCAGCAGGTAAAACGGCTGAAGCGGCGGCACAAACAGCAGCCCAAGCCTTTCAACAGGCGATCGCCAGTAGCGAGTTAGGCGAGTTTGGGTTGAAGATCGTCCAAAGTTTGCAAAACGTTCCGGTGATGATTCACCAAGGTATTCAGGCGATCGAGGGAGGAGATTGGGTCGCCGGACTCGGTGAGGTTGCGATGGCGGGGGTTGCTTTGGGAGGCACTTGGGCGAATGATTTTAATAGCGGTCCCGACTCTCCCGCAGAGAAGACAGCTAACACCTTAGAAAATATCACGCACCTTGCTGCTGGAATCAGTAAATTTATCACCGAAGGTTGGGATGGTTTATTGGATGGGATCAATGATATTTTGGCGGGCTTGGGAGATGATATTCAAGAATACTTCACAGCACTCCGCCAAGAAGAGGAAGAAAAGAATCAGCAAGAGAAAGATGAGGAAGAAAAAGATGAGGAAGAAGGACAACAATCTGAGGGATCGCAAGATAATGAAGGAGACAATGAGGATGAGAAAGAAGAGCAACAATCTGAAGGATTGCAAGACAATGAAGATAATAAAAATGATCCAACAGAAAATCCAGAAACTCTTCGCCAAAAGAGTTTTGAAAGTTTGATTTCCGAGATTGAAAAATTGCCAGAATCACAGAAATTTGTTGCCATTACTCAAATATTACAAGTTTCCTCTCCTGACTTACGCAATCAATTGATGGAGGAATTTGGGCAACAATATCTCAAAGCAATGAGCAAATTGTCATTCGAGCAACAAAGTGAATTTTTAGATAGTTTGCCCGAACCGATTAAAGCTCTGGTCATTGCCGAAATTCAAAAACAATATCCAACTCCCGATGATTGGCAAAAAGCCAATCCAATTCTTGTTGCCAGCACCGTATGGCCGATAGCAAGCATGGACAGTCAGTCCAAATTGAAAGAGAAAATATATGGTGTCACTCCATATGATTTGAATGGTGATGGAAATTTTGATGCTGCCTTGGATAGTGAAACTTATTCTGAGATAACCACTTTGCTTCCAAGTCTCAACCCACAGGCTGCTGCTCCTGCGATCACTCCAGTCGAATTTAAAAAGTTAACTACAAAGTTAGGTTCTTTGAGTAAAGCTACTCAGAATTCAGATTTTGCGAAAGCTGTTAAAAGTTTTTCATCGCAATTACAAGGGCAGTATTTATCGAGTTTGGATGGTGTTAGTTCTGATAACTTTAAAATTATAGTAGAAGCATTAAAACTGTGGGAACAAGATCCTGGTGATTTATGGGGAACATCAGGATGGGGAATAGGATGGGGAATAGGTGGGTTTGGCCTTGGCGACCGAGAAATGTCTGCACCACAATATGCCAATGTTCCAACTACGCAATACAAATGTAACGCATATGTATCTGAAGTTATGTACAAGAGTCATGGTGTAACGCATTATGTTCTTCCGGCAACAGAACAACCCGGTAAATATTTTCCATATCGAGCTTCTACTTGGGGAGATACAAATGCTACTATAGAGCATTTTAAAGTGGTGGAGTCTCCTCAAGCAGGTGATGTATGGTCGGATGGTGTACATACGGGAATATATTTGGGTAAATTCAACAAAATGAAAATTTATATAAGCGCTCGTACTCTGCCTGCTGATGGAACTAATAGTGGGATTCAACATGAACACGGAATTCAGATAAAAGATTTGCCTGATGGAGGAACATTCCGACGATATTCTCCACCTCCATCTATACCAATTCCTAATCTATTACCCCGATCTACACCAATTCCTCCTCAAAACTAACAATCTGGAACGGGAGTTTTGTCTAGCCATCCACGCAAATTTGTACTAATCATGCTTTACACCCACCGATTAGCCACCCCAAAAGATACCGAACCCCTAACCCCATTCATCACCGAATTGTGTCGAGAATGGGCAAAAGTTGACCCCACCCGCATCGTCAAAAAAGACTTTGACTTTGCCCAATATACCCACTACCTCCTCACTAAACCCCATACCTATTGCATCGTCCTCGAACATTGCCCCGAAGACCCGGCCGATCGCACGACCCTCGTCGGCTGTATCCTCACCAGCTTCTACGATGAGGGACTCCCGCCTCACGCCCCCCCAGAACAAATCCAACACGAAGCGATCGCACACCCTTTTGAACCCCGTCGCGTCGGCACTGTCCTCGGATTCTACGTCCATCCCGACCATCGCCGCGCCACCAACGTCAAACGCCTGATTAACGCCGCGATCGCTCAAGCAGACGAGCAAAAAATCGATGCGATCGACGTACAAGTGTTCGGCAACCGCACGGGTGTCCAAGCACTGCTCAAACGCATGGGTTTCCAATCCACCGCCAACCAATATACCCTCACCTGGACCCTCCCCCTCGGCACAAGTCTCCCCAACCTCCATCCCTCAGAAACCTATCCCAACCTCGCCCATAGCGCCCCCAACGTCGCCGCTATCCCCCTGCGAGACCCCAAAACCAACCAACCCATCCTCAACCCCCAAGGAGACCTCGTATACTTGCACCCCCTCAGCGATCGCGGCACGCCCCTCCTCTCCTCCCACAACGCCCCCATTTACCCCGTCCCCGTCCGCGATCCCCGCACGGAAAAATGGGTCTTCGATCGCCAAGGAGAATTAGTCGTCTGTCCCGTCCTGCGCGACGAAAGCGGCGCGATCGTGGAATGTAACGGCATTCCCCAATTTGCCTCACCTGCCTACGAACTCCGCCAAGGAGAACTTTACCTGCAACAAAAGCCCGACGGGACTTATATTTTCCGAGAAGTCGCCCGGGATTCTCTCGGCAAAATCCTCACTTCTCCCGAAGGCAAACCCATCCTACAAGAAGCGATCGCCCGCTAAGACCCATGCTCAAAACCGTCTTTTCCCCCAAAACCTCCCCCTATACCCTGCGACTGGCAACCCCAGAAGATATCAAACCCCTCGCCTCCCTAACCGCCGCCTTTCATCGAGAAAGAGTAGCGATCGACCCCACCCGTACCCTCAAACCCGACTTTGATTTTGAGGAATACACCCGCGATCGCCTCTCCCAACCCCTGCATTACTACTGGGTTTTGGAAAACTGCAATTCCCCAGAACAAAAAACGATTGTCGGTTTTCTCTTCGTCTCCGGTCGCGATGAAGCTCCTCCAGAAGATGCAGCGATCGCACTCGCCCAAACTCACAATCGTCTCATACCCTATCAACCCCGCCGAGTCGGGACGGCATTAGCACTTTATCTACTCCCAAAACATCGCAATCCTCAAACCATTAAACTGCTAATTGAAGCAGGAATTCAGCAAGCGAGAGAGTGGAAAATTAGCGACCTCGATATCCAAGTGGGTGCGGATAAAACCGGACTGCAAAAACTGCTCAAACGCCTTGGTTTTCAACAAACTTCTGTACAATATACTCTCCATTTCGACCTTCCTCAAGATGCAGAATTACCCAGCCTGCATCCCTCTTCTCTCCAACGAGAAACCCTAGATTTTCCCCAACCCGATCGCCTACCTTTACGCGATCTCAATACCCAGCAAATTGTTTGCGACCCTCAAGGCGAAACTATCTTTCTAACTCCTTTAAAAAACGAGGAGGGAGAACTCTTGAAAACGTCCAAAGGCTTGCCAATTTATCCGACTCCCGTATGCCATCCACAAACCCGCAATTATCTCTTTGATGAGGGAGGAAAATTAGTCGTTTCTCCTGTTTTACGGGACGACAATGGCGAAATTATCGAACAGAATGGCATCCCGATTTTTCATCCACCTGCTTACCAATTTGTCAAGGGACAATTGCAACTATACAAAAGTTCGACCGGGGAGTATATTTTCTGCGATGTCGAACGGGATAAAACCGGAAATATTCTGCGCGATCGCTCCGGTCAGCCAATTTTTAAACAACCTTTACCGCAACCGACATCATGTTAAATTTCTCATCTCAACGTTAATTCGATCGCATTTTGGCGCGGGTTCTCGAATCTTCTCCTTGGGTTTGGGAACGCGATCGCTCGGTTGGGAATGTGCTGGAATATCAAAGGATTCCATACTGTAAATGATCGATCTCCCAATTGGTATAAAGCTCATGCTTTAGAACAATGGAGGAAATTCCGCTCGGGTGAACTGCTCCAAAGAAGCGATCGTTAGAAGAATCAGAATTGTAAACGCCTAGTTGAGCTTGACTAATCCCGAGTGAAATCCCTCGAGCGTCAAATGCTTCTAAAGTCATCCCGCTAATACCGCCTGGGTTCAACTGACTGTTTAATGTAAATGTACCCCTATTTGTCAAAACGACTCCTGCATGAGTTGGAAAATTGCCCAGTATATCGCGATCGAAATTAAACTGAATAGAATCTTGTTCTATACGCCAGCTATAACCATTTTGACCTGTGCCATCAATAGTCCCATCATCTCCATCTACAGAGTTGGTAGTAGATGAAGGAGAAGCAATCGATCCAGTTAAGGTATCTACGCCTAGGGTATTCAGCAATCCATCTTCAAAATCTTCAAGATAAAAATCCGTCAAATTTGCATCTTTGAAAGGACTGTCTTCAAAGCTGCGATAAGAAAAGACAGGCGTTTGAAAAATTGAGTAATCAGGAGTGCGATCGATTTCAAGATATTGACTTTTAAGATGAAAACCCACACCAGCCCTTGGCGAAATAAGTCCCAAAGTAAGAATAAGTCGATCTTCAGATAAAGATACTATATCCATGTAATTGCTGATTCGACTTACTGCTGAGTGTTGATCTAAAAGAGAGAATTCTTTACCAACAGGTTCGCCATTATTATTATAAAGTTGCCCGTGTATTTTAAACTCACCACCATATCCTCCAACATTAACAACCCAAGCAGCAAGAGTTTCACCTGTTCCTAGAGTAGTTAATGATGGTAAAAATCCTTGCTTGGAAATTTGAAACTGATTTCCCAATGGATTACCTTGGCGATCGTAGTGTTGACCAAAAATTCCGTCAAAGTTTTCCCCAACAATAAAAATATTGCTATTTTCTAAAGTTTTCACTCGATAATTTGAGCGATAAGAATTTATTCGCTCTATTTTATCTGTTTTAACTTGAAAAATATTTCCCAGAGTATGATCTTCTCGATCGTAGAGCAGTCCATAAATACTAGACTTGTCTTCATTTTGATTCCAAGATTGCCAAGTCACCATAAATTTATTGTTTTCTAGTGTTGCTATTATTGGATTAGCAACTTCCTCATTGGTTTGAGATGAATAAATCTGGAACTTTTCTCCTATAGAACTGCCGTCAAAATCACGTTGAGTTGCATATATTTTCTGTATATCTCCATTCAAATTTTCCTCTTGCCAAGTGATAGCGAATTTACCATCAGATAAAGCTGTGACAGATGATTTTTTTATTTTTAGAGAACTATTTGTATCGATCTCTAGTCGATCGCTAATTTTATTAGCGTTAATATCATAGCGTTGTCCATAAATTTTGTTATTGAGATCGTCCCAAGTTACCAAAAATTCATTATTATTCAACTCTGTTATTGAAAGATTGGAACTACGAAAATCGTAAATATCGCCAGAATCAACCACAAAACGATCGCCGAGAGGATTCCCTCGGCGATCGTAGCGTTGTCCGAAAATACTATACTGTCCTGCATATAGTTGTGGTTTTCCCCAAACGGTGACTAAACTGCGATCGCTGAGAGAAAGAACTGAACGATTAGCATCTTCAGGAAAACCAGAACTATAATCTGGATCTCCACTTCCAAACTGAAATGGATCGCCAATAACTCTAACAGATGGTTCGCTGGGCATTGAAATTACAGCTTGCAATGCTTGATGCAAATTTAAACGTTTTCCACTGACTGTTTTTCCTTGCAAAGAGGCTAAATTATCCCCTGTATCCATCAAAATTTTCTTGATATTTTCGGGCGTTAAATTCGGGTTTTGTGCTAATAAAAGTGCCGCGGCACCTGCTACATGAGGGGTTGCCATTGATGTTCCTTCGCGGAAATCATAGATTTCTCCAGACCAAGGATTTTCAAGAGATGTACTGAGAATTATTTTTCCGGGTGCGCCTAAATCGACGGTGGTTTCTCCATAATTGGAACCTGGTGCGTAATCAAAAATTGCTAAATTATCGTCGCGATCTGTCGCTGCAACTGAAATAATATTCGGCAGATCGTAATTACTGGGATAATTCGGAATAACATCATTATTACGGCGATCGTTTCCTGCCGCCGCAACGACAAGAACTCCATTATCGTTAGCAAAACTGAGCTTATCAAATTCAAATTGGGAATAGCTCCGACCGCCCAAACTTGCATTAATAATATCTGCACCCATCCGAACTGCATAATCAATTGCCCAACCCACACTCGCTGCACTGCTAACTCCCCAAACATCATCAGAAGATTTAACGGACATCAGACTAACATTAGGACTTACCCCAATCACGCCAAGATTGTTATTTCCGGATGCTCCAATTGTTCCCGCGACATGAGTTCCATGTCCGCTCAAATCTAACGGATCTGCATCTCCTTCACCAAAATCATAACCATAAATATCGTCAGTATGACCATTCCCGTCATCGTCAATTCCATTGCCAGCAATTTCTCCGGAATTCTGCCACATATTATCGATTAAATCAGGATGATTATAGTTAATGCCCGAGTCAATTACGGCAACAATAACATCTTTATTTTTTCGCTGGATTTCCCATGCTTCCGGTGCATCGATATCGGCATCGATCGCTCCTCCATTTTGTCCGGTATTATGCAATCCCCACATCTCTTGAAATCGAGAATCATTAGGAGTCCAAGCAGGAAATCGCAGCATATTCAATTCGATCGCTTCTATTCTATCCTCTTTGGCAATGCGATCGCGAATAGAGGGTAAATCTAGAGTCGGATCGAAGTGAAATAGCTGCCATTGTTGTAAGGGCGAGTTGGACTGAGGATCGAAGGGAACTAGATTTTCAAATGCGATCGCACCGTATTGATTGGCTAAGGCTTGAATTTTGATATCGTTTGTATTGGTAGTAAATTTAATCAAGAGTTCGCCGGGTTTGTAGAGCACTCCCGTCTCTGGATCGATGGGAAATTTTGGACGATTGGGATTATTTTCTTCGACATATTGAATGATTTCTTGTCCTAAATCTGTCTTGCGCCAGTCTTTTTCGGGGGAGATCGCCTTGTCTAAGGATTGAGTTTTTGCCGTCGCTCCGGAAACTTGAAAAATGATATCGTTATAGTCGCGATCGAACCATTGATGATGGGGGTGTACGTCTTCCATTGCAAAGGTATGACCTTCCCCGGTGAGATCGGCGATTTGTCCGAAGTCATTGCCCTCGGTTGCTAGAGAAAAAAGCGGTTTTCTCGCGCCTTTACTGTTGGGTTTCTTGTAAATTTGTTTGACCGTTCCGTTGGGAATGAGCATGATACCAAAGCGATCGCCCGGACGCATCTCGAAGGTTTTAACGCCTTTGTATTCGCCTTTATTCCAACTCCTTTCGCCGAGTTTACCGTCAAATTTTGCCCCTTCTACGCGATCGCGGATGGCGACATGACCTAAATGAGAACCGTGTAAGGCACGTCTTGCCGCTTCTTGAATAAAGGCGATCGAACCAAACTCGAATGCTTCCATCCCTTCCAAGCTAAAAATAGCCACTTCGCTTTTATATTTGCCGCCATCGAATAAGAAATCAAAACCAATTTTGCCAGTTTGACCAACAACAAATGCGCCGGAGGTAAAAGGATTTTGAGGGATTTTGCGAGAGGATTTCGCTTGAGTTTGTTTGAGTTCTGTAAGCGAGGACTTATTCGCAAATGAATCTTTGTTCGGGATTTTGAGGGTATCTGCGATCGTGTTTTGCCCAAAGGGAGGATTATCATGATTTTGTGAAGGATGCGATCGCTTTTGGTTAAGGATAGATTCTCGCGTTGCTCCGATTAGCGGGAAAATGCGATCGCTATGTTTGCGATGGGGTTTGAGAATGTTGGTGCGATCGCTTGTCTGTCCTGTCAGAGGATCGATCTCGATATCGGGAGACGTTACCTCTAGTGCGTTGTCATCTTCAACATCAGCAAAGTATCGAGAAGCAACGGAAAAAATAGGGCGAATGTTCGAGTCAAAACTGACTGTTTCCTTGGCTGTTAAAATTCCCCAGTTCCCTGCTGGTGGGGGCATAATTGGGTTTGGCAGGTTTAATCCGGTAGCGATCGCATTTTCTTCGCCTGAGAATGAGGATTGCGTTGTTTTGTCTGACATGAGAGATTCTCCAATTGGTGAATGAGTGTATCGGGCGATCGCTATTCCGATCGAAGCCCCCAGAGTTGAGAGCGAGGGACGGCGAATCGAATTCGCCAAGTCCAATCGCTCTGTTGGAGGTTTGGGAACTTAACCGTATTGCAAGTGGTCGATGTTCCAACTGTTGCTATTTGTAGTGAGGGTGATTTGGGAAATTCCTCCCTCGTATTCGACTCCGAAAAAGCGATCGCCCGTCCCTAATGCTTGCGGTTCGGTGACTCCGAGAGAAATGCCTTGGGAATCGAAGGTTTCGAGGGCGATCGTGCCGATGTCTGCGTTGGCAATATCAGTGACGGCGACTCCCGCACGGGTGGGTAATGCGCCGAGAACATCTTCATCAAAGGTAAATGCGAGACTCTCTTGGTTAACTTGCCAACTATTCCCATTTTCCTCGATGGAGTGAGAAGAAGGAGCGAGAAAACCTGTAGAAGCAGTAACGCCGAGAGTATCCAATGCCCCATCTTCAAAGGTTTCCACCTGCATCCCATCCTCTAATAATGGGCTATCCTGTAAGCTGTTGTAGGCATGGTTGAGGTGGTGGAAAACGCTCGGGCTAAGAGGTGCAGTTTGTGGGGCTGGGGGTGTTTGTTGAGCTTCTGCAATACCATATTGTAAGTGATCTACCTCCCAACCTCCGATCGTGTTCCCATCTTCTACAATTAGCTTAAGTGCTGAAATGCCGCTATTGTACACAGCACCAAAAAAGCGATCTTCATCGGTATTACCTTGCTCTGAGTTCGATATTAATTGAGATCCATTCATCGATCCCAAAGAATTTCCATTAGCATCAAAGGCTTCAACAATTACTGTTCCCCCTACACCATCTGTCCAAACAACTCCTGCATGAGTCGGGAATCCTCCCAAAATAGCGTCATCAAAAGTAAAAGTGAGGGAATTCTCCCAAATCAACCAACTTTCTCCAGTGCTGCCACTCCCGTCAATTTGACCATCATCACTATCGACAGAATCCCGATTCTGAGCATGTAGATGGAGTTTGCCATTGTCAACGCTAACTCCCGGCGTATTTAAAAGCCCATCTTCAAAATTTTCCAAATGGAATGTCGTAAAGGTTTTCTCATCAAATGGATTATCATTGAAACTTAGATAACGATAACCGTGGAAAAAACTTATCCAATTTTCCGTTGTATCGGACGCATCAACCCGGATCGCATCGGAAAACTCAGAAGTATTCCCCTCTGCATCCGTTGCCGTCGCCGTCACGAACTGACCTGCTGTAACTCCCAGTAAACTGACATTAAAACTCGCATCCCCATTCCCATCAGTTGTTACGTTTTGATAACCTAAGAATGTTTGACCTCCATTATTATTTTGTGGATTAGAAAAGAATTCCAATCGGAACATTTGGTTACTTGCGTGGTTTAAAGTTCCTTGAACTATCGTATTGTTATTACTGACTTGAGCTAAACTTAAGGTTGGAGATTTGATTTGATTTTGTGCCAATTGATCTAAATCAATACCTCGTCCAAAAATAGGAAAAATTGAATTTCCAAGTATTGAATTTTTGGTAGCTTCTTCACCCTCAATTTTTACTCCATGTTGATTTCCTGAAATCAAATTTTTGCTTCCTTCTATTGTTCCTCCAATCATATTATTAGAGCTTTTTTCGATAATAATTCCATTATAGCTATTTCCTAATATTTGAGTACCTGTGATATCTGTACCGATCGAATTTCCTTGAATGATATTATCGTTGCTCCGAATTTTAACTCCATGCTGATTTCCTGAAATCAGATTCTCACTTCCTTCTGTTGTCCCACCGATCAAATTATTTGCGCCTTGCTCAACATCAATTCCATTGTAGCTATTCCCTAAAACTTGAGTGCCTGTAATATTAGTACCAATTAAGTTTCCTTGAATGATGTTCCCTCCACTCCGAATCTTAACTCCATTTTGATTTCCAGATATGAGATTTTCACTTCCTTCTGTTGTCCCGCCGATCAAATTATTAGTGCCTTGCTCGAGGGTAATTCCATTATAGCTATTCCCTAAAACTTGAGTGCCTGTGATATCTGTACCGATTAAATTTCCTTGAATGATATTATCGTTGCTCCAAACTTTTACTCCATGTTGATTGCCCGATATAAGATTTTTACTTCCTTCTGTTGCCCCACCAATTAGATTGTTAGTACCCTGCTCAATATCAATTCCATTGTAGTCATTTCCTAAAATTTTAGTTCCTGTAATATCTGTACCAATTAGATTTCCTTGAATTATATTATCGCTGCTCCGAATCTTGACTCCATGCTGATTTCCTAAAATCAGATTTCCACTTCCTTCTATCGTGCCACCAACCAAATTATTAGTGCCTTGCTCAATTACAATTCCATTGTAGTCATTTCCTAAAATTTTATTTCCTGCAATATCTGTACCAATTAGATTTCCTTGAATTATATTATCATTACTCTGAATTTTTACTCCAT
>JBCCVR010000080.1:0-29714 GCA_039194995.1 Cyanobacteria bacterium P01_E01_bin.42
AACATTCCTGCCTCCACCATTTGCTTTGAAATTACCGAAAATGTTGCGATCGCCAATATTCATAAAGCCAGTCAACTCATTTTAGATCTGAAAGCCTTGGGGTGTTACTTTGCTTTAGATGATTTTGGGAGCGGCATGTCTTCTTTTGCCTATCTTCGGGATTTACCCATTGATTTTCTCAAAGTTGATGGTACATTTATTTTGAATTTAGAGAGCGATCGCATTACTTATAGCATCGTCGAAGCGATTAATCATATCGGCCAAGTTCTGGGTGTACAAACAATTGCCGAGTTTGTTGAAAATGAAACGCTACTCGAAGAACTCAAACAATTGGGATTTGATTACGCTCAGGGATTTTGCGTAGCGATTCCGACTCATTTGAACAATCATTTCGATCGTATCCGTGGAAATATGGAGCGCAATAATGAAAAAAACAAAATAACAAGATAAGAAATTATCATTATCTCGAAGAGTTCTAGCTCGATTCTTTAATACCGTTATTAATGAAACTATGTTCTTAATTAACTCTATGTTATCTTGTAAACTATTATAATTTTAAAAAAAAAGACGAAAGGAGGAAAAGATGAATCATATTAATCTAATGTTCAAGTCTTACATCACTATATTTAACAGGCCGAGTTGGCGCTATTTTCCAGTTTGGTTGGTGTCGATCGCAGGATTGAGTCTTTCTCTAGGTGCAACGGTTTTTGTGACGCGTGGGGAGAGATCCCGCATTCGCGAACAATTCGATCGACGCGCGGATAATTTTGCTTTCGCATTGCAACGAAATCTCGATGATGCTTCCCAAGTTGCGCGATCGCTATCTGGATTTTATAAAGCTAGCGATCGCGTGACTCCTGACAAATTTCGCGAATTTTCTTCACAAATTCTGAGAAATACTCCGGGAATTTTAGGAGTGGGATATGCACCTCAAATCGGTCAATCGGAACGAGCAACTTATGAAAAAAAACAAGATATAAAAATCTGGCAGAGTGGTGAAGCAAAAGAACGAGAACCGGCTTCGGAAATGCCCTTATATTTTCCATCCACCTATCTCGAACCCCGCGATGCTTTACAGTCGCGTTTTGGCTACAATCATCTGGCAGAATGGCAGAGAAAAGCCGCAATTGAGAGAGCAAGAGATACGAGCGTTCTTTCCACTGCTCGCAGTTTTCTACCTAATCTTTCCACCGATAAAGAATTTATTATTTACGTTCCTGCTTACGATCGCTCTAAGTCGCTGGAAACCCGAGAAGATCGTCAAAGCGCATTTTTCGGGGTTGCTTACACTGTATTTCAAGTCGAGCATTTCGTCCGTACCGCTCTCAAAGGACTCAATTCCAATCGTTATGATTTATATCTCTATGAAATGCCAGTCGATCGCTTAGAATCGGCTCTCAATAAAGGCTTGGATTCTCCCAAAGAGCGTTTTCTCATTGCTTATAGTACCGAACGAGAAAAATTTATCCGAGATGTCGAAAGTGCGAAAATAGACCAATTGCTTGCTCATTCCCCCAATCATCGTCACTGTCCCTACAGTCAGGACTGGACGGTTTGCATTCGCACCGTAAATTTGGAGGATCGAGAATGGTCTTTATTAATCTTACCCAAAACAGCATTTTCAGGAACTTTTGGTAAACTCAGCGGTACATTTGCGATCGGTATTCTCTCGACGAGTATTCTGGTCGTATATCTTTTCTCATCTTTGAGAAGATCTTCCCAAAAAGAAGAATTATTAAATGCTTTAATCCATTCGGAAAAACAACTGAAGAAGCAAAAAGAAAGTTTAGAAATTGCTTTAGAGCGATTAAAAAACACTCAATCTCAACTCGTTCATACTGAAAAAATGTCAGGGTTGGGACAGATGGTCGCCGGAATTGCTCACGAAATCAATAATCCGATTGGTTTTGTGTCTGGCAATATTGATTTTGCACTGCAATATAGCCAAGATATCATTAAAATTCTCAATTTATATTCTCAATATTATCCCGAACCTGATTCTGAAATTCAAGAAGAGATAGAAGAAGTCGAATTGGAATATATTCTTGAAGATTTTCCACAGATATTACAATCGATGCAGTCGGGAACAAAGCGAATTCAAGAAATTGTTCTTTCGATGAGAAACTTTTCTCGTTTGGATGAAGCTAATATGAAACCCGCAAACATTCATGAAGGCATTGATAATACCCTGACCATTCTCCAACATCGTCTGAAAGCGAAAGGAAAATATCCCGGCATCCAAATTATCCGAGATTATGGCGATCTACCCGAGGTTGAATGTAATGCCGGACAGCTAAATCAGGTGTTTATGAACTTAATTGCCAATTCGATTGATGCCTTACGCGAAGCCAGCGATCGCGACGAACTCACTGAAGCACCTAAAATTTCGGTTCGGAGTCAAACTGAAGGCGACAATCGAGTTTCGATCGAAATTGCCGATAATGGTTTGGGGATTCCCGAACACATTCAATCAAAGTTATTCGATCCCTTTTTTACCACTAAACCTGTCGGCAAAGGAACGGGTTTGGGTCTCTCAATTAGCTATCAAATTGTGACTGAATTTCATTGCGGTCAACTCCAATGTATTTCCGCACCGGGACAAGGAGCCTGTTTTCGCATTTTTCTCCCGCTCATCCAAGATGCTGCTTTAGCCTCGGAAGCGGCGCAATCGCTGTAAATTAGAGAAAATAACGTTTTATATATTAAAGTTAAGAATATTCGCGATCGCGACCATTTGCGCTCTGTAGGAACTTCTGATATTTTTGGCTAGAGATTGCAAACCCGAGACACTCGATCGCATTCACCCAACAATCCAATCATCAAACTATGACTCTTCAAAATAAACGCAACTTACCCGTAATAGCAACTGTCCTAACCTTTCTTTTGACTGGATGGGGAACTTCCAAAGCGATCGCCGCTCCAGAGCTAACCCCACCAACTCGGGAAATGAGTCAACTTCAGGAAACCTACATCAGCCAAAACGAAATTAGCCAAAACGAAATTAGCCAAAACGAACCTACAGAAGCCAGTTTAGAAAACTTAGAGCAAACCATTCCCCCAAGCAAATGGCAGTTAATTCAGCAATTGGTAGAAGTGACCCAAAGTTCGCAACTTTTAGATCAAATGTTCGGAGGTCTTTTTGGTGATGAATCGGAATCTTTGCTCGAGCAAATGCTCGTTCAATCTCCCCAATATCAATCTGCGACGGAAGAAGAACGACAGGAGATGCTCGCTCAAAGTCGGAGAATGCAAGCGAGAATGCATGAATTGATGACAGAAGAAGTCAATTTAGTTGAAATTACCCGCAATATAGAGATTTATTTATATAACAAATATTATACAGAAGAAGACTTAGAAAATCTGCTGGTATTTTATCAAACACCAACCGGTCGAAAATTGGTCGAAACGATGCCAAAAATGGCAGAAGATTCGATAAATTTATCGACTCGTTTAGTTTTACCCAGAATGATGAGTGTTTTTCAACAACTCATGGAAGAGTTTGAAGACGTATTCGAGAATTAGTATTCTTGCTTTCTCTCGGCAGACTTTTATTAACTTTTGTTACGCGATCGCGCTTTTGAGCCGAGGGAAATTTTACACTCGCTTTGATGAGTTGCTCGAGAAGAATACCTTATTATGGCTTATTTCTGGTTTAAAGCGTTTCACTTGATTGGGATTGTCGTCTGGTTTGCCGGGTTGTTTTATTTGGTTCGTTTGTTTGTCTACCACGCAGAAGCCTCGGAACGAGACGAACCCGCACAAACCATTCTCAAGGCGCAATATGAAATTATGGAAAAGCGTCTTTATCATATTATTACCATGCCCGGCATGATCGTAACCGTGGCAATGGCGATCGGCTTAATTTCTACAGAACCGGAAATTTTAAAATCGGGTTGGCTGCATATTAAACTGACACTGGTTGCGCTATTAATCGGCTATCATTTCTTTTGCGGGCGTATTATGAAGCAGTTAGCAGCAGGGGAATGTAACTGGACGGGTCAGAAATTTCGTGCTTTGAATGAAGCACCAACGGTTCTATTAATCGTTATCGTTCTTTTGGCAGTATTTAAGGGAAATTTACCATTAGATGCAACGACATGGCTAGTTTTTGCGCTTGTTGTTTCTATGGTCGCCGCTATTCAACTTTATGCGAAGAAACGCCGCCAAGATAAGGAGAAAATGTTGGAACGCATTCAACAACAAACCTCTGTTTCATCGGCAAGTTAAAGTGGTTTTATATTAAAAGTTTGGTATAGCAGTAGGGTGCGTTAGAGGTTATACAGCACCCTATTGGTGCGATTGCATGTTTGAGAAAGAGAAACAAGCAAGCGGTCGCTGAGCAATGCCAAAGTGATTCTTGTTCCCCAGATTTACACTCATTCTCTCACTTTCTATTTTTGAATTGGTTGTTTGCAGGGTAATTCAATTGAGAAAGTCGTTCCTTTGCCGAGTTGACTTTTTAATTCGATCGTACCCTGCATTAATTCTACCAAAGATTTTGTAATCGCCAAGCCTAAACCCGTTCCCGAATATTTTCGCGTTGTGCTTTGATCGCCTTGGTAAAACTCTTCAAAAATCCGTTTTTGTCGCTTACGAGCAATACCGATACCCGTATCTTTGACAATCAACTTCAAGCGATCGCCCTCGATATCTTCCAATTTTACAATAACGCTTCCTTTTTCTGTAAATTTAATGGCATTGGAGAGTAAATTAACGAGGATTTGGCGCAGGCGATCGCGATCGCTGACAATCTCCTTATTATTGAAATGACAGTGACAATCGCAAGATAATTCGAGGTTCTTTTCATCGGCGAGGGGACGTAGGGTTTCTAGGGTCGTACAAATCAAATTCACGACATTAAAAGATCCTAATTTAATTTCCAGTTTTTTGGCTTCAATTTTGGAAAGATCGAGAATATCGTTGATGAGTTCTAGCAAATTTTTACCATTATTATGAATCCGCTCCAGCATTTTCACCTGATGGGTAGAAAAGGAATCAGAACGCTGGCGCAATAGGACTTGCGAGAAACCAATAATCGCGTTCATGGGGGTGCGGAGTTCGTGGGACATGGTGGCGAGAAATTGGGATTTCACTTTTGCCGCTTCAATCAGTTGTAGATTTTTTTGGTGAATTTGTTGGCGTTGGGTTGCTAATTTTTGATTTTGTCGGGCGAGGGTGTGATTTTGTCGTTCTAAACGTTCTTCTCGTTCTTCTAAGGTTTGAATGAGTTGGGCATTGTCGATCGCGATCGCCGCTTGTTCTCCGGCTGCCAGTAACAAAAGTCCCTCTCCTCGGCTAAAGGCTTCAATATTGTTCCAGTGTCCCACCCCCAATACTCCCAACCGTCCCGATCTCGCCGACTGGATGGGAACGGCATAAAGGGCGGCGGGGAAGGGAAAAAGGGGATGGGTGGGGGTTTGCACGAGGGAGGCTTCTCCCGTGGCAAAAACTTGATGCAACCAGCCCCCCACGGAAAAAGCGCGATCGAGGGGCAGGCGATCGACCCCTTCGCCCGTCGCGATCGTGAGACTGGTTTGACATTCCTGACAGTCGTAGAGAGCAATAAAGCAAAATTGCGCCCCCGCGATCGCTTCTGAAACCGATTGCGCCATAACTTCGAGTAAATTTGTTAAGTTTGTGAGGCGCTGGTTTAAAAGATTAGTCAGTTTATGCAAAGTCGTGAGATGTTGCTTTTGTTCTGCCAATCTAGCATTGGCTCGGCGTAAATTTTCCGTGGCTTCCTGTCGGGCGCGATCGATGCCAATGGCAATATAAAGACTGCGAGAGAGAATTTCCGGGACGATCTCCCGGCGATGCAAAGTATCCGAGATACCCAGTTCTAGCCACTCCCAGCGCCTCTTGGGATCTTCTCGTTCGATTAACAGAATAATGGGCGTGAGGGCACAAACTTTTTGGAGAATTGCGGGCGTATTGCAGAGGGTTTCTTGGAGAAAAATGCAATCGATCTGAGTTGTTGCCAGCAGGGCGATCGCGTCGTCCAATGTTTCCATTTCTTGCACGACAATTTCTTCTTCGAGCTTATCGAGCGTTTGGATGAGATGCCAGCGATCGATCTCTTCGTCATCAACAATTAAAATCTTTAACATTCCCTCATTTTGAATTCTGAATTTTGAATTTTGAATTGTCCTCAGCTTGTTGGAGAATGAGTTTGCGGACGGCGATACAAGTGCGATTGAGTTCGTAGGAAGGACGCTGAGGAAACGCTAAAAAGGCTTGTTGTTCTTGGTCGATCATCTCTACATCCTGTCGCACCAAACCATCTAAAAGTTTTTGGGCAGACCCGAATAAACTGTCTTTGAGAAACTTGCGAAATTTAACGGGCAGTTTATGCAAGCGCCAGAAGGCATTTAAAGAGGTAAAATGAATCAAATAGGCGCGCGTGCGGGTTTCGTCCACCGGGCAAAACAGACAGTAAATTTTAAAATCTTGCCCCAACGTCGAAACCCAATGAGGGTAAACGTAGCTGACATCGAGGGGTTCTGGATGAAGGCGGCGCAGAGCGGGAAAAAACAATTGGGAAATCGACCAAATGCGATCGATGCGATAATAACTTTGCGCTTCGTAATGGGCATCAACGCGATCGCTTTCGATGTCTAAAGTTTCTAATTTTGCCGATGCCCAAGCCTGATAATTATCGTGTAAATGTCCGTGGTACATATCCATTAAATTCTCAATCAAAAAAGAATAATGTCCCGGACAATCAATGTGGGAAACCGTCGCAATATAATTAAGATGATCCCATTCCGGGACTCCCAAAGGCGCGATCGCATCAGCATCTCCTGCCCCCGGAAATAGCCAGACAAAACCATCGAGTTCTCGGACGGGGAAAGCGCGGATTTTACAGGTGGGGAGCTTTTGATTGTCAGCCAAATAAGGAACGCGATCGCATTTCCCCCAACGATTGAATTGCCAGCCGTGATAGGAACATTCCAAAGCATCTTGCACCACTTTTCCCGAACTCAAGCGCACCTGACGATGGGGACAGCGATCCTCAAGGGCGATAACTTCACCAGAGCGATCGCGATAGAGAACGATTTCCTGTTTCCAAAGCGTAACGGCCAGGGGAATATCGTTAACCTCCGTACTGCGGGCGACAACATACCAGCGATCCGGGTTAATACCGCAAGTGCGCAGAGATTGAGAAGTAAGCGGAGTGTCCTGTAACTGCATATTTTGCACGAATGAGGGAGTAAGGAATCGAGACAACCAACAACAATAAGCTATTATGACTAAAAATGAAGGGGTATTGAGCCTACCCATCTTAAGGGGATAAAAACAGGTTGTACTCATGTCAAGCCTCTGCCCGAATCCGAGGCCTTGATAACTGATAACTGATAACTGAGTAACGGTAGGGGAATGCAAAAAGGACGACCCATTCAAACATTTTTAACGGTGAGCATGAGTATTGCGATCGCGGCAATTCTCGGCTCGGCGTTTGTCTTGGCACAAAAACAGGGATCCTTTGCTCGCATCGAACAGTGGATCGCCGAGAGAAACTTGCTCCCTGTCGGGAAAATTCCCCCCAAACCCGAGGACGCTCGCTCTCAAGTCCTGCCCCTCGCCTTGCTCTCGCCAGAAGCCCGCGCCGTACAATTGGATGCCATTGCCTTTGGCGATCGCCCCTCCATCGAACGCAGTCGCGCCCGCTATTTGCTGGCAAGCGATCGCCTCGCCCAGTTGGAAGGGGGAAGAGCTATCCGCCTCCTCGACAAACTCGAGAGCGAATATCCCCTCCTTGCCCCCTATGTCCTCCTCAAACGGGCAAGAGCGTATGAATTGACCAATGACTTGGATCGCTCGAAAGCCACCTTAGAGAGCCTCCTGGAAGCCTATCCCGAATCCCCCGCCGTGGCAGAGGCTTACTCTCGCTTGGCCAAATACGAACCCCAATACGGCGATCGCGCGATCGCCGAACACCCCCAACATCCCCTCACCCAAGAACTCGTGCGGGAACGTCTGGATGGGAAACTCGACCGGCCGGAATTGTTGCTTCTTCTCGCCAAAAATACCCCGGATGCCTCCGGTATGAGCGACGTTCGCGATGCCTTGGTGAGAAACTACAGCGATCGCCTGACTCCAGAAGATTGGGAAGCGATCGCCTATGGGTATTGGGAACAGTGGGAATATGGAAAAGCGGGCAGTGCCTACGCCAAAGCGCCCCCAACGCCGCTCAACCTCTATCGCACCGCCCGAGGGCGAGACTTGGGCAATAATTCAGTCGAGGCAAAAATTAGCTATCAAAAACTTGTCAGCGAGTTTCCCGACGCGGAAGAAAACGGCTTAGCATTGCAGCACCTCGCCCGCTTGTCCGATCGCCAAGAGGCTTTACAGTATTTGGATCGCGCCATTGCCAACCATCGCGATCGCGCCCCCGATGCCCTCCTGCAAAAGGCGAAGTTATTGGAAAGGGGAGGCGATGGCAAAGCCGCCGGAGAAGCCAGGCAACTCATTCTCAACCAATACCCGAAATCCGATGCTGCTGCCCGCTACCGTTGGGAAACCGCCCAAAACCTAGCCAAACAGGGCGACTACGTGCAAGCGTGGAAATGGGCGCATCCCATCGCCTCGAACAATTCCGATAGTGGTTTGGCAGCAAAGGCAGCGTTTTGGGTGGGAAAATGGGCATCGCGACTGGATCGCCCGCAAGACGCGCAAGCCGCCTATCGGTACGTCCTCGCCAAGCATCCCGAATCTTACTATGCTTGGCGATCCGCGTCCCTCTTGGGTTTGGATGTGGGCACTTTTACCACCGTGCGCACCCAACAGCCGGAGGTTCTCGCCCCCAATATTCGCCCCCTTCCTCCCGCCGGATCGGAACTATTTCAGGAACTCTATCAACTCGGTCAGGATAACGATGCTTGGATTCTCTGGCAAGCGGAGTTAGGAAATAAACGAGAACTCACCGTCGCCGAACAGTTTACCGAGGGTTTGTTATTGCAAACAACAGGAGATTATCTAGACGGAATTAATGAGATTTGGAGTTTAAAAGAACGAGAAAAACCGGAAGAACGGGCAGAATGGCTGGCACTGCGACAAACGCCGGAATATTGGCAAGCCTTATTTCCTTTTCCCTACAACGAAACCATTGTGAAATGGTCTAAAGAACATCAAGTTAATCCCGTTCTGGTGGTATCTTTAATTCGCCAAGAATCCCGTTTTGAGCCGGAAATTCGCTCTTCTGCTGGGGCGCTCGGTCTGATGCAGGTGATGCCGGAAACTGGGGAATGGATTGCAGAAAAAATTGCTTTAGAAGACTATTCTCTCATTAACCCAGAAAATAATATTACCTTGGGAACGTGGTTTTTGGATTTTACCCACGACGAGTATAAAAATAATTCCATGTTAGCGATCGCCAGTTATAATGCCGGCCCCGGTAATGTCAGCAGTTGGGTGAAACGTTTTGGCTTTAACGATCCCGATGAATTCGTAGAAAAAATCCCCTTCGGCGAAACCAAAAATTACGTTGAATCCGTTTTTAGCAACTATTGGAATTATTTACGGATCTACAATCCCGAAATTGCTAATCTGGTTAATAATCAACCTGAATAGAGCAAAAGATTCATCACAAAAAAAATATCTATGTCGGCTTTAACAAAGTTCTTTTATTCTCTAACTCGCTCATGACTTACACACCAACCAAACCCTTACCCGGTCTGACTTCAGGTACATTGAGAAAAGTACACCATTTCGCCCTCAATGTCAAGAATTTAGAAGTCTCGCGCCACTTCTACGGACAAATTTTAGGATTGCATGAACTAACGGGGGAAGAGATTCCCAGCACGTTAAAAACCCTAGTCGCCCGAGGAAAAGTCGCCAATTTTGTCACCCCCGACGGAATGGTATTGGATCTATTCTACGAACCGGATTTATCCCCTCCTGATTCCGATCCAAAATGTCAATTTACCCGCGCCAATCATTTGGCTTTTGATATTGCTCCCGAATCCTTCGATCGCGCTGTTGAAATCCTAAAACAGCATGACGTTAATATCGACGGCAATCCGGTTTCGCGTCCAACGGGACGGGGAATTTATTTTTACGATCCCGATGGATTTTTATTAGAAATTCGTTGCGATCCCTAATCTTTCTTGGGTGGAGTGGATTGCGATCGCAGATATTCAAGAAAATCTAAAAGTTCGCGATCGGTTAGTATAGTAATTTTGGCGTTGGAGAATGCGTAATGTTTAAGCGGAAACTGGCACAGTGTTAAATCTCAAGTAATGTGTAAGTAAACGAATCGAATACTTCAGCATCGTTAGAGATTTAGAGTAACAGAGAGTTTTGCGATGAAGTCTGGCTAAATAATGTTTGTAACTCATCAATCTCAGTGATTTCTGGGATTTCATCGATTCTATAGCATTCTGCATACACCAACGCCGACTTTTTAACAGAAGAACCTCAATAGCCTTGTTAAAAGACGTTGTAAGACTTTCGCGATCGCAGAAATTGATAATTTCTCTTTCTCTCGCAGTTCATAAATTTTTTGACGTTCTTCTATGCTAAGATGTTGATGATTCATTGGTTTTACTTTTCATGTCGTAGTAAACATCAGAGTATACCCGATGAGTCTCCTTTAGGCTACTCCCCAGTGTTGCGTTTCACTTTTGAATCGGCGGTTCAATCTACCATAATCTTTTCATCTCAATTTTATCAAAAAAAGGCGAGCAACTGCCCGCCCTCTTATTCAACTAACTCACAACCGAAGGTTGCTTGCTAAAGAACATTTGCAAAACCTTCTCGGCAATTTGCGAACCCGTCAAACCCAACTCCACTTTGGACTCATTGGGAGAAGCGTGATCCACCAAAATATCCGGTACGCCGAACCGCTTCACCGGAACGAGAATATCGTTATCTAACAGGCTCTCCGCCACCGCAGAACCAAAACCGCCCATTAAACAGCCTTCCTCTAACGTCACCACCTTACCGATGCGTTCCGCCAAAGGCAAAATCAACTCCTCATCCAAAGGCTTCACAAAACGGGCATTGACCACCGTTGCAGAGATACCGTGTTCGCTCAAAATTTCCGCCACTTGCATCGCCGTCTGTACCATTGAGCCATAACCCAACAGCAATAGGTCATCCCCACTGCGGAGAATTTCCCCTTTACCAATGGGAAGAGCTTCCCAGCCGTCCTCCATCAACGGTACGCCAATGCCACTACCCCGAGGATAGCGCATGGCAATGGGACCGCTTGTATGTTCGATCCCCGTCACCACCATTCGCTGTAACTCCGCCTCGTCCTTCGGTGCCATCAGCGTGATATTGGGCAGAAGGCGCAGATAGGAAATATCGTACATCCCTTGGTGAGTGGGACCGTCTGCCCCGACAATTCCCGCCCGATCCAAACAGAAGAAGACAGGCAGATTTTGAATGCAGACATCGTGAACGATCTGATCGTATGCCCGTTGTAAGAACGTGGAATAAATTGCCGCCACCGGACGCATTCCCTCGCAAGCCAGACCCGCCGCCAGCGTGACCGCGTGTTGTTCGGCAATTCCAACATCGATATACTGTTTGGGCAGTTTTTTGTGGAACTTATCCAACCCCGTTCCGGTTGCCATTGCCGCCGTAATGCCGACAATTTTCGGGTTGCGTTCGGCTAAAGTGGTCAGGGTATGGGCGAAGACTTTGGAATAACTGGGAGGGGTGGGTTTTTTGGACGGATGCGCTTTCCCGGTTTTCAGATCGAAGGGTTTTTGCGCGTGATAGCCGACTCGATCTTTTTCAGCAATTTCATAGCCTTTTCCCTTCACCGTAGCGACGTGAACGAGGACGGGCCCGTGCATATGATGTGCCTGTTTGAAGGTCGAAATCAGTTCGCTTAAATTGTGACCGTCGATGGGTCCGAAATACTTAAATCCCAATTCTTCAATCACTGCCCCGACTTTGGAGACGGCTAAACGCTTCATGCTGTCTTTGAGGCGTTCCATATCCGGGGAAAGTTGATTCCCGACAAAAGGCAAGTGCTTGAATTGTTCCTCGATCGTATCGCTGAGGAATTGCACGGGGTCGGAAAGACGGACTTTATTAAGATAGCGAGAAATTGCCCCCACATTGGGGGAAATGGACATTTCGTTATCGTTGAGGACGACCATCATATTGGTATTGGGCAGGTGTCCCGCATGGTTGATGGCTTCGAGTGCCATGCCTCCCGTTAACGCCCCGTCACCAATCACGGCAACAACTTTAAAATCTTCTCCCTTGAGATCCCGGGCTAGAGCCATGCCCAAACCCGCCGAAATGCTGGTCGAAGCGTGTCCGGCACCGAAACAGTCGAATTTGTTTTCGCAGCGTTTGAGATAGCCAGCAATGCCGTCTTTTTGTCGCAGGGTGTGAAAATCGTTGTAGCGTCCCGTGAGCATTTTGTGGGGATATGCTTGGTGTCCCACGTCCCAAATGACCTTATCGCGATCGAGGTTAAGGGTTTGATAAAGGGCGATGGTTAATTCCACCACCCCCAGTCCGGGCCCGAGATGTCCTCCGGTGGCGGCAATGGTTTGCAGGTGTTTCTCCCGAATTTGCTTAGCAATATTTTCGAGTTGCCGGAGGGATAAGCCGTGCAACTGATTGGGATGAGTTAATTCGCTTAGGTGCATTTGAACTCTTAATAAATTTTCGTAAATTTTAATGACCTAATTCACAGAATAATCGATTTGGCGATCGCACTGTGGTTTTCGCTACAATCCTTAAACCACCCGTTCCGGGGAATTCAGCCGCGATCGCCTGCATGCCTCTAGCGATCGCCTACCGCCGCGACTTCTCGCCCGCCAAAAATTGCCTCATAATGGCAATAGAATTTGAATTCTAATAAATTGTGAAAGGGATCTTCGAGAAAGAAAGTACGATGTTCGGTTATCTGACCCGGAAAGCGAGTTTTCGGTTCTTGATAAAAGTTCAATTGTTTTTCTTTTGCCTTATTGACTAGATTTTCCCAATCTTTTTCTTCTGGAAAAATCAAGCCGAAATGTCTCGGATAAATGCCTTTTTGAAGCGGCAGATCGTCTTGAGTCTCGTGAATCGTAACTTGATGACCGTAAAAGTTTAAAATCGCGGCTTTCGCAGTTTCTCGACCAACTTCACAACCCAATCCTTCAACATAAAAGGCTTTGGCTTGGGTGACATCTTTAATAGGAATTGCAAGGTGAAATAGTGGATTCATTTTTTTGGTTATTGGTTATTGGTTATTAGTTATTGGTTATTGGCTTAGAGTGTCCAATCGATGGGAGAGTTACCAAATTTTTCTAAGGCTTCATTAACTTGAGAAAACGGACGAGTGCCGAAAAACTTTTTCGCGGATAAGGGAGAAGGATGTGCCGATTCAATAATAACGTGACGTTTTTTGTCAATCAACTTTGCTTTTTTTCGGGCGTATCCTCCCCACAAGAGAAAAACAACGGGATCGCTGCGATCGCTTAATTTACGAATGACAGCATCGGTAAACATTTCCCAACCTCGAGCAGCATGAGAGGCGGCTTCTTTTTTGCGTACTGTCAGCACGGAATTCAATAATAAAATGCCTTGTTTTGCCCAGTTTGTCAAGCATCCCGATTGAGGAATATCGCAACCGATATCTGTATTTAATTCTTTAAAAATATTTCGCAAAGACGGCGGGATTTTGACCTCTTCCTGCACGGAAAAACATAAACCGTGTGCTTGACCTTCTCCATGATACGGATCTTGACCCAAAAGTAAGACTTTCACATCTTCAAAAGCAGTGTATTCAAAAGCAGAAAAGATTTGTTCGATAGGCGGATAGATGGTTTGTGTTTCGTACTCTTGCAAAATAAAGGTTTCTAGCTCGGTAAAATAAGGTCGATCAAACTCCTCGAATAAAATTTCCGACCAATTTGCAGGCATTTTCTGTAGCAATTTCATAGGGTTTCTTATACTCGATAGGTACAATCATATCATAATATACTTCGCATCCGCAACAACCAGAACTGATGATGTATTTCTTCATTTTGTTTTTATAAATCATGTCTAAAGCTAACACGAGTTGTTCGTCTAGCCGGGAAATTTGACGTTTTGTCTTTTGACAAAATGCGATCGCTTTTCCATAATATCATCTGGTTAAATATTGCCCTCGTGCTGTTCGCACATCCGCGTATTAATCTTAGTTCTTGCAAATTATCAATAATACTACCCATGCAATCAAAGTTTTCTCGATTCTTTTTAACATTACTTTTGGCATCTTTTGGAATCTTGACAGAGGGATTGTTATCTTTACCATCGGCAGAAGCTCGAGCCGATCGCTCCGTTACGATTCGCTTTCAAGGTCAAGTCGGCGATCGCCTGTTTGAATGCGGTACGAGTTATCCCAATTTAGGCACGCAAAATACAGCGGTAACATTTAGCGATTTTCGTTTCTATGTCTCGGAAATTGCCCTACAAGATGCAGATGGAAATCTCGTTCCTCTCACGCTAACTCAAGACGAACAATGGCAATATCAAAACGTTGCTTTGTTGGATTTTGAAGATAAATCTGCTTCTTGCGCTAATGGAACGACTCCGACGCGAGATGTTGTTATCGGAACGATTCCCGAAGGCAACTATACTGGTATTCAATTTGTTCTCGGCGTTCCTGAAAGTTTGAACCATGAAGATGCAACGCTTGCTTCCTCTCCACTTAATTTAACATCATTATGGTGGAATTGGCGCGGGGGTTATAAGTTTCTTCGAGTAGATTTAATGGTAGAAGAATTAGCAAGAAAAGGAGGAAATCACGGAGGAGGTCATCATGGAGGAGGAAATCATGGAGGAGACCATCACCATAGTAATGCTTTTGGGATTCACCTCGGCAGTACCGGATGTGGAACGTTAGCAAACAACATTCAACCTGAAAATTGTACGTATCCCAATCGTTCGACAGTGGTTTTGTTAGACTTCGATCCTGACGAAAATGCGATCGTCGCCGATCTCGCGGCGTTGTTGGAAAATACGAATTTAACGGTTAACCAACCGAATACCCCTTCCGGTTGTATGTCTTCTCCAGAAGATGGAGATTGTTCGGGAATTATGAAAAATTTAGGGATTCCCTTTAATGATAATTCAGGAGCGCAATCGACTTTTTTCCGAGTTGAATAACGATCGTAGGATGGGTTTTAGAATGGACAGGAAAAGCAATGTTTAAAAATTGGCTCAATTTAGCGATTATTTTTGCACTATCGATAGGAATTGCTCTGGGTTTGAGTCAATGTTTATCAACAAATTCAGCCGCGATCGCATCTGCTTCCTATTCATGGGAGCTTCCCGAATGGACTCCCAAACCCATCATTCCTGAAGACAATCCCATAACGGTTGATAAAGTGGAGTTAGGACGCTATCTATTCTACGATAAACGACTTTCTGTCACGCGGGATTTTTCTTGCGGTTCTTGTCACCTCCAAGCCTTAGCATTTACTGATGGTAAAAAAGTAGGCGTGGGTGCAACGGGAGAGGCTCATCCTCGGAATTCTATGAGTTTGGCCAATATTGGCTATAACTCCGTTCTAACTTGGAATAATCCCCTGATGAGGGATTTAGAAACGCAAATGCTCGTTCCTTTATTTGGAGAAGAGCCGGTAGAATTGGGAATGGCTGGCAAAGAGGTGGAACTATTGGCTGCATTAGAGAATGATTCCAGATATTCTCAGATGTTTGCGAAGGCGTTTCCAGAAGAAGAACAACCCGTTAATCTACGAAATTTAACCCGAGCGATCGCGACTTTTCAGCGAACTCTCGTATCTTTTCATTCTCCTTACGATCGCTACCGTTATGAAGGCGATCGCTTTGCTATTTCTGAAGCTGCCAAACGAGGAGAACAATTATTTTTTAGCGAACGTCTCGAATGCTTTCACTGTCATGGTGGCTTGAATTTTAGCGATTCTATTCAACACGAGCGTTTGGCTTTTGTCGAGATTTCTTATCACAATACTGGACTCTACAATCTTGACGGGAAAGGGGCTTATCCGCCGGAAAATCCCGGTCTTTTTGAAATAACCCACAAGCCTGAAGATATGGGACATTTTAAGGCACCAACCCTGAGAAATATTGCCCTCACCGCTCCCTATATGCACGATGGTAGTATTGCGACGCTTGATGAAGCGATCGCTCATTATCAAGCTGGAGGGCGAACAATTGCAAACGGACAGTATGCAGGAGTTGGTTCTCAAAATCCCTACAAAAGTCCGTTTATTATTGGATTTCAATTAACAGAGCGAGAGCGATTAGATTTAATTGCTTTTTTGCAGAGCCTAACCGATGAGGAGTTTATTAAAAATCCTGCGTTTAGCGATCCTTTTCTTTGAACGATCCCCAGTTTAATATCAAACGCTGCGATATTAAACTGGATATTAATTTAATCTACCCATTTACTAAAGTGTAAACTTTTGCCTCCCAAGGAAAAATCGGTTCGCGTCCCACCCATTGGGGCAAAACCATGCGATCGCGAGTAATTTCTTGCCAATATTTCCCCGCAGGAGTCGGCGGCCAAGTGGGAACAACATATTCGCTATCTTTATCAAAGGGATCGGGAGTGCCGTAATCGGAAAAATTGGCCACAACGATAACTATTTCCTCACCCCATCCTCGCTGCCAAACAATGACTTTTTTCCCCTCCGCATAATCGACATGAATGAAATTCGTATCGTCGGTTGCGAGGGCATTAGAAGTGGTACGAAGTTTAACTAAGCGGGAAACATAGGTAAAGATACGCTGTCGCCAATCTTCTTGCAGGCGATCGTAATTAACCGGGTCAATTTGCTTATGGTCGCCGTGTTCGTCTTCAATACTGAGATCGTGGCGATCGGCAAACTCTTCCCCCGCTAAAATCATGGGCATTCCTACTGCCGTCAGCAAGCAAACAAAGGCAAGTTCGATGCGTTTTTCCGTATCGTAAATGCCACAGTTAATCAGGTAATCAAAGATGCGTTCGTTCCCCTCTCCGCCAACATCATGGGACGTGATATAGTTGACGACTTGCGTGCCATCGCTAAACCCTAAATAGCGACAATCGATCAGCTTGCGAATGCTCCATTCAAAACTCGAATCTCCCGGACCGTTTTGACCTAAAATAACTTGTCGCAGAATATGCTTAAATTTTTCATTCCACAACCCGTCCAAGCGTTTTTGATGGATGATGGGAATGGGAACGCTTAAATCTTCCCCGACAACGAGAAAGCGATCGCTTTCGCCACCGCGATCGCACCAATACTCATGGGAAAAATCTTTAAATTCTTGTAAAAAATCGTAGTTGGCAACATTATTGATGCTATCCAAACGCAGCCCGTCAACGCGATATTGTTCCAACCAATGGGCGATATAAACTTTCATATATTCCCGACTGGGAACGAACTGGCCGGGTTCTCCCGTTACGGGATGATAGCCTTCAACCCAGTAGTTATATTTGAGCAAATCGCCCCCAAAACCATCCCGTTCGCCTTGTTCCGGATCGCCGCTATTCCAATGGATAAAGAAGTCGAGAAAGTTAATATTGCCATAGGGATTGCCCCGAGCGAAAGCCATGACGATATCGATCAAGAAACGCACATTATTTTGATGGCATAAATCCACTAATGCCACCAAATCCGTTAAAGGCGTGGGAGCCTTTTGACCGTCGGGATAGCCTAAATGGAAATCGGCAGCTAAAAAATTAGCGGTACCGTAACCCCATTCCAAAATATCTTCGCTATCGGCAGGAGGAAGCAATTCTAGGGCGTTTACTCCCAATTCTTTTAAATAGGCAATTCCCGATCGCAACGCCTCGATTTCGGGAAAATCCGGTGCTGTTGCATCGGGGTCTAAGAGGGCGATCGCATCGCGGAAGGTTCCCGTGCCAATTTCTACTCCATCTCCTGCTTTTTTCGTCCAACGGGTGGGGAGTTCGTAAATCACGAGGCGATCGTTGGGAGCAAGATCGGGGGTGGGATGTTTCGATTTTGGGGCGGGAGTTTGACCGTTGCAATCACATGGAATTAACATCCCATTTTGATAGAGAATGACACTGGCAGGATCCTCGCTGACGACTCCTCCCGCGTCGGGGGGTTTGGGTGCCAGTCGTCCTTCCCGGCGATCGATCGCAGTGGCAAAGGGATCGGTACAATAGAGAATTTCATTTTCCCCCGTGAAGGGATAGGGGTTGGTATTATAAACCTTAAACCAATAAAAATAAACCGCTCCATCAATCAAATTACAGTCTTTCGCCGCGACCTCCCACAACTCTCGAAAACTGGGATTGGGGGAAAGGGCAATTTCGCGAAAATCCTCATAGGGATTCTCCATTCCGTCTTGAAACCGACCGATCCAAAGCAGGGGCGGCGGTACTGTTTTACCCGGCCGCCAAAGTACAAAGTGGGTTTTTCTACGGATTAAAAGATTGGGAATCATAGTGACGGGTCGCTAATGAAGGGTGAAGGATGGACTCCTACTGGCTCATTTTCTGAGTTTTATGATTTTACCCGTTTCTTTCCCTCGTTCATCTTGAAATTTTTTCCGGCTTTCTCAGAATCTTTCTGAGAAAAGAATTTTTTCTCACGATTCCCCTGCTGGCTCATGCTCCATACATCCATCACCACGACAACCGAATTAATCTTTCCGGAAAGCAAACTCACTCGCTCGATAGGTTAAGAATAGAGAAAGGTTTTTTGGGACAAACTTTGCTACGCTAAATAAGAAAACCAGTTCTACCAATCTATCGATCTTTACTGTTTTTATATTTTGTATCGCGCAATGTCAGATCGCTTTTTAGTATTGGGTTTGGGAAGTTTGGGACAGCATTGTGTTGCCGCGCTCAAAGAATTTGGCGTTTATACCATTGCGATCGAACAGGGCATTCCTCAAGAATGGGAAATTGCCAATTTGCGGGAGATATTAGATGAATTAATCTTGGGAGATTGCTGTCAGGATGCAATCTTACAACAAGCAGGAATTAGCGACTGTCGTGCGGCTTTAATTGCGACTAATAACGAGCGAGCCAATGCCGAAGCTGCCCTCGCAATTCGACAATTAAACCCGAATACTCGCTTGGTTATTCGTTCCAGCAAAGATAATCTCAATCAACTTTTGAGCCAGCAACTCGGCAATTTTATCGCCTTCGATCCGACCCAACTTCCCGCAGCCGCCTTTGCGATCGCAGCTTTAGGAACCGATACCCTCGGCTTTTTCAACCTCGAGGGATCTTGGCTTCGGGTTGCCAAACATCACGTAACCCGCGAGCATCGGTGGAGTCGCTCTCGCCGTCCCCTCTACGACCTCAACAATCGCACTCGCCGTCTCTTGCTGCATTTTTCTGCCGAAGCCGAAATTCCTACTTCTTTTTATACTTGGCAACCGGAAACAGCGATCGCGATCGGGGATACGATTTTAACCATCGAGACCGCCGAGCATTTTTTACTCAATCAACGCAAACAAGCCGCGATCGCCCAACGCACGAAAAAGCACGGCCAAAAGCGGAAGTTATTGCAAAAATATCTCGATATTCACTTCCTCAAAGAGCAAATATCCCACTTTTGGCAACTCAATCTCCAAGAACAAATTCGTCGAGTTGCTTTACTGGCCGGTTTTATCGTTCTGTTGTTATTGGCAACGGGAACGTTATTGTTTAATTTCTATCATCCCGATACGACGTTACTCAGTGCTTTTTATGTCACGGCAATTTTATTATTGGGAGGATATGCTGACTTATTCGATCGCTTTGACACGATCGCCTCAATTCCTTGGTGGTTGCAATTATTTGCCCTCAGTTTGACTCTCGCAGGCACGGCATTTGTCGGTGTTTTATATGCTTTATTAACCGAGGCTTTACTTTCTTCTAAATTTCAATTTATCAAACAGCGCCCCCCGGTTCCCCAACAAGATCACGTTGTTTTAATTGGGTTGGGGCGGATCGGCATGAAAGTTGCTAATCTCTTGCAAGAATTTCAACAGACTTTAGTGGGAATCACCTTCAATCCTCACTTCGATCTCAATCTTTTACCGAAAATCCCTCTCCTCAAAGGAGATTTAGAACGGGTTTTAGGAGAAGCCAACCTCCCGGAAGCGAAAAGCGTTATCGTGGCTACGGATGATGAAATGGTAAATTTAGAAGTGGCATTAATGGCCAGAAGTGCCAATCCGCGATCGCAATTAGCCATTCGCACTTACGGCCAGCGCTTGAGCAATCACCTCGCAAAAATGTTCCCCGACGCGCAGATTTTATGTACCTATGCCGTTATGGCCGAAGCCTTTGCGGGGGCTGCTTTTGGGGAAAATATTCTTAGTTTATTTCGCCTTTACAATCAAACGATTCTCGTGACGGAATATCAAATTGAAGCGATCGATACCTTACACGGATTATTGATTGGTGAAATTGCTTATGGTTATGGAGTCGTCCCCATTGTTTATCAAAAACCGGGGGAAAATGCTAAATTAATGCCCTCCGATGATATTCCCTTGGAAGTCGGCGATCGCTTAGTCGTTTTGGCAAATATTGAGGGATTGCGGCGGGTAGAAGATGGGGACTTACAAGCCAAAACCACTCGATTGTATGTAAAAAAAGCCATCTCGGAAAGTGCAATTTTTGAAGGCGCAAATATTATCGCTCGCATCTGCGGTTGTTCCCTCAAAGATGCCAGAATCTTCATGGGAACGATTCCCGCCATCTGGCCTCGCGATCTCTACGAACATCAAGGATATCGTTTGTTGCACGAACTCCAAAAGGCGAGCGTAAAAGCCGAATTATTACCCTCAGTTCAAAACGAGCGATCGCAACAACCAATCCCTTTAGAAGTACCAACGCAAAATAACGAATTTTCCATTTAAAAAGCGTCAATCAAATCAATTCAAAATTATTAATTCAAAATTCAAAATTACCTCAACTTCAAGTCTGAGGCTTGGAGCAAAGAAGATGATTTTTCTTTTTTCTCCTTGAAAGGAGAGGCTTGCCTCCTTAATTAAACAATTATCCAATTAAGTTGAGAGCCAACAATTTTGAACTTTTAATTTTGAATTTTTAATTCAAAAAATGGTCATTTCTGCTTCCAGATTTTCCCCAATAAACTTCGCCCCTTGTTGAGTGAATTCTTGTTTCATGGTTGCAGAAATTCCCCAATTGTTGCTCAGATCGGCACTTTCTATGATAATCCCCCGTAAATTTGCTCCTCTGAAATCGGCATTAATAATAACCGTATGATTAAACCGAGTGCCACGTAGATCGGCATTTTGTAAATTTACATCGGTTAAGATCGCATGGCTTAAATTTGCCCCTTTGAGATTTGCCCCTTGCAGATTCACCGACGTTAACCAACTAGATTGTAAATTCGCTCCACTTAAATCCGCCCCGCTCAGATCCGCCCCCTCCAAATTGGCACCTTGGAAATCGGTGCCGATCGCTTCCACATCTTGCAAGGAAGCATCGCTCAAGTCCGCATCCTTAAGGGTTGCGCCAATCAAATCGACTCCGCGCATATCGGCAGCGATCGCATCGACAGAACTGAGATCCGCACCGCTTAAATTGCCCCGCAAAAGATTGACTTCAATTAAATTGGCATACTTTAAATTGCTCTGACTTAAATCCGCAGCCGTCAGATCCGCAGAAGCCAAATTGATATTTTGTAGATTGGCGCGTCTGAGGCGAAGGCCGATGAGTTGCTTGCCCCAAAGATTGGTTTCGCTGAGATCGATAAACGTTGTCTTAAAAGGATGATGAGACATGATCTTTGATTCCTTCCCCTGTCGATTGGTTCTTTGTCAATGCCGCCATTGCTCCGGCAATAGCGTTCAGTTTGGGATTGATTCTAAAAGAGCGTTGTTTGTCGCTCATTGCTCGTTGACTCAACCATAGCCGCTCATTATGACGAAGCAATGACAGGAGGGTGACAGTTTGATAACTCGATCGCCAACTTCAGCGTTAAGCTAAAAAAGAATTAACCTCGGTCAAACGTTAAAAAATGGTTCAAGCCCCAACTCGTCCCAATACCCTCGATCTCGCCTCCCTTGCCATTGAAGCCATCCAAAAAGCCGGTTGCGAATACGGCGATATTCGGATTTGTCGCTATCGATCGCAACGCTTATTCGTCCGCGATCGCTCTCTGAGCAACTTAGCGGATAACATTAATTCTGGCTTTGGCGTGCGGGTTCTATTTCAGGGCGCTTGGGGTTTTGCCGCCAGTCCCTACCAAACCCCCGAGGAAATTCTGCGCATTGTTAATTTAGCCGTGGAAACCGCTAAGGGAAGCCGCCTCACCCAACAAGATCCCGTACGCCTCGCCCCCGTAGAAGCCTATCAGGATACTTATACCACTCCCATCGAAATCGATCCCTTTAGCATTCCCCTCGAGGAAAAAGCCAATTTGTTGCTGGCTATTAGCGATCGCCTCCTCAATAAGCCCAATATTAAAAAATCCTACGCCTTCTTGACCTTGACTAAAGAAGAGAAGCTCTTCGCCTCCACCGAAGGATCCCGCATTCAACAAACCTTCTATCGCACTCATCCCGGCTACGGCTGCACCGCGATCGCCAATGGAGACGCACAAGAGCGCAACTACGAGAGATTTCCCCTCAATATCGGCTACGAACACGTGGATCGAGAAGATTTGCTGGCCAACTGCGATCGCGTTGCCGCCGAAGCCCTCGAAAAAGTCAACGCCCCAGAATTGCCCGCCTCCGGTCGTACTAATTTAATCCTCAAACCCAGCAATCTTCAGTTAACCATTCACGAATCCGTCGGTCATGCCACGGAATTGGATCGGGTTTACGGTTATGAAGCCAACTTTGCCGGCACCAGTTTCGCCACCCCCGAAAACTTAAATCGCCTGCAATATGCCGCCCCTTGGGTCAACTTTGTCGCCGATCGCGTCCAACCCGGCGGCCGCAGTACCGTGGCTTATGACGATGAAGGAGTCAAAGCACAAAAGTGGTACGTCATTAAAGATGGGATTTTAGTGGATTATTTGCGCGATCGCGAAACCTCCTATCGTTTGGGACGCGAGGGCAGTAACGGTTCGTCTTTTGCCGATAGTTGGTCTAGCGTGCCTATGGTGCGCATTCCCAACCTCGGCTTAGAACCCGGTCAAGAAGGCGGCTCTCATACCGCATCCCTCGCGGAAACCATCGCCGATACCGAAGAAGGCATTTTAATTGACGGTCTTGGTAGTTTCTCCATCGACCAACAGCGACGTAACTTCCAATTCGGCGGCGATGCTTTTTGGAAGATCGAGAAAGGCAAAATTGTAGGGATGCTCAAAAACGTTACTTATCACGCCATGACCACCGACTTTTGGAATCGGGTTGACGCGATCGGCGGAGAGTCGGAGTGGAGGCAATGCGGTGTCGATAATTGCGGCAAAGGCGAACCCATGCAAGTGGCGCAAATGACCCATGCTTGCGTTCCCGTGCGAGTTCGCGATATTGAAGTCGGGCGATCGCGTTAGGGCAGTCAAAAATAATCCAGAGCTAACCCATTGCAACCACAGAAAATGCGATCGTATTACTCTGGAAATTGTTCCCATCTTTACAAGAACTTTAAAAAAAGAGTTTATTCTTGATAAGTTCTTTAAAATTTCTAGAAGCGAAAAGAAGAATATCGCAATAGTATTGCGCGATCTGTCGGATGTGAGGAAAATAGGAATGCAGGTAAATTAGTAATGCAGTGATGAGGAGCGGTCAATCTCAGTAAATACCTTGACAAAATTACCCTTTATCTCCTCGAATCCTGCATTCCCAATTTCCCAATAAAATTTTTTTGAGTTTTGGGAACTTCTCGAAAATAAAGAACATCTACAAAATCTGACAAGGCGAAAACGAGGGAAAATGTAATTACAATCTGACATTGCTTTCCCCAATCGGGAAATACATTCCCTTAATCTTTTCTCCTCGTTCTAGCAAAATTATTCCGGATAAACTTTAGACGAATTTTATCCTATCCCCAAAATCTCGCATCTCACCATCATCAATTGGAGTTTGAACATGGCTTCTAGAAAATCTCGTTCCGTTGCCCTCGGTTTGGGAATTATCAGCACCCTCGCACTGGCAACCGTCCCCGCCAAAGCCCAAATTCAAGTCACTGGCGGTAATGTTACCGGAAATGGCGCTTACTTTGTTCCCACGGACACGACTGGCGATATTAAGCCTTTCGACCTGCAAGTGCAGTCTCTAACCATCGTCAGTCCCAACGGCACTTTAACCAATCCGGCTTTTGTTCCGACTGCTCTTGGCGGTTTCACCGATGTCGATAACAGCAACAGCGTAACAAACGGGGATACGGGCTTAATTCGCGGTCGTTTATCTGGAATTGGCTTTGACGCGAACGGCTTTGCCGTTCCTTTCTCCCAAGTCGATATGGTCGTGGGTTACGACATCAACACCTTTAATAGCAATGCCACCATTGGCGGTTCTTTGCTGACGGTCGATTCTTCTCAGTATTTTCTCTCTAACCTCTATGGTAGTGCGACTTCTGCTAACCTGAGTCTTGTTCCGGGCAGCATGGAAATCGGCGCTCTCGATGCCGACTTGAAAACAGGTTTGATTGCTCTACCCAATACCCTTAAGTTCGCGGATGGTTCCGGCAATAACCTAGTTGTCGATACCTTCGACTTAGCTCGGACGATTGAATTTGAGTTCAAAGGAACGGGTTCCGAATTCGCCTCGACCATCATCAAAGAAGATGCCACGAGCGATACGGATACCGAGGCTGTCGATTTAGACTTCAGTGATGGAAGTGGTCGATTTGTGGGCGAAGTCGATTCTTTCGAGATCAAAACTACAGATAGCAACACTGTCCTGTCATTAAGCGGTAGCGGTCTCAATAGCACTGTTGATATTAAACTGGAAACGACTGACACACTTGCTGCCCCAACTGGTACGTTAAACGGGGTAACGGATCCCAATCCTACACTCAAGACCACAGATAACGTTGCAGCAAACGATCCTACCCCAACAATCGACTATACCGTTACAGGAAAAGCAACCGGGATTTTTGGTTTCTTAACCAGTGGTGTCGGGGCAAACTTCGCAGGATATATCGATCCTACCACCGGTCAAACTGTAACCTATGACTTTGCTCAGAGCTTTACTGCGGCCAATAATGACGTTACCACCTTTAATTCGGCTGGAGAATTGACATCTGGAACGGCTGCGATCGCTCTTGCTCTCGGACAAACTTTCGATCCTACGGCAAATTCGGTTTCCACTATCAGCACGGCTCAAACCAATACTGTTAGCACTGCCAATACCGTTGCTATCAGCAATTCTTCTTTTACGACAATTAATATTGTCAATACCATCACGGTTGGAGACTTCTCCTTCAATTTCACCAACAACACCATCGATTTGTCTAGTATCTTCAATGCTGACGGTACTGCCACCTCTGAAGCGCTTGATAATGAGGAAGTCGAACAAGAAATCTTCTTCAAAGATTTAGTCAACAGTATCTTAGACGAACTTGAATTCTCTGGATTTGTCACGGCATTCAGCACCGAGATCGGCGGCACCGATACCACCTACGAACTGCTCAATGCACCGTTATTTTCCTTTGTCATCACGACTGGACGACGAGGACGAGTTCGGGTTCGCTTGGTACGACGGGGTGGCAAGCGCTACGTTCTCGCTCTGCGTGGCGGTCGTCGCGGTCGTCGCGGTCGTATCGCACGAGGCGAAGTGGCTGTCGGTGGCAAGTTGTTCATTGGACCGTCTTCTCGCATCTTCCCCACCTTGGTCGGAACGGCAGATTTGACCCCCGAACAAATTCAATCCGTTTACGATGATTTGAATGCTGAAGAGGGCGATATCGATGATGATATCGATACGGGGGACGATGATGACGATGATGATGATATCGATAGTGACGACGATGACGATGATGATGATATCGATAGTGACGACGACGATGATGATGATGATGACGATGACGATGATGACGACACCACCGATAGTAGTGATGGAACTGACAGTACCGACGACACCACTGATAACACCGATCCAACAAATGGAGATGTTCAAATCTTCCGAGGTTTGGATACTTTGGAT
The DNA here is from genome assembly GCA_039194995.1 of Cyanobacteria bacterium P01_E01_bin.42. Classification (GTDB taxonomy): domain Bacteria; phylum Cyanobacteriota; class Cyanobacteriia; order Cyanobacteriales; family Spirulinaceae; genus CCY15215. The sequence continues at coordinate 25,996 of JBCCVR010000080.1, forward strand.
AACCAATTAAATCAATAGTTCGCGAATAGCCAACCATTGAGTCGCTAAAAAAGAAGCGCAATATTGTATAAGTCTTGCGATCGCGCTTCTTTTCTTTCCTATAACTCAACAAAAAGCCGTACTTTTCACCATGAAGTACGGCTTTTTCTATTAGTCAAAAATAAAATATTCGAGTTAATCAAGACTGCTGTTTGTAAAAAAGTTTTTTTGATTTTTTGGGAACTTCTCCGTAACAATAAACATCAAGTAATTCAATAGGGTGACAGAGAAGGAAAGATTGATTTTTTAACAATACCTTCACTACCAGATATATGCTCTCTCAAGAGTTTTTGCGAGCACTAATACATTGATTCGGGATAAATCTTATCCTATATCTCCAAATTTTACGTCTCACCATCATCAATTGGAGTTTCAACATGGTTTCCAATAAATCTGTTGCCCTAGGTTTGGGAATTGTTAGCACCCTTGCATTGGCAACTGTTCCCGCTAACGCTCAAATCCAAGTTACCGGCGGTTCTGTTTCCGGAAATGGGGCTTACTTCGTGCCTGACACGGCTTCTCAAGGCATCCGTCCCTTCGATTTGCAAATTCAAAGTTTGACGATTCAAAGCCCTAACGGAACTTTAACCAATCCGGCTTTCGTTCCTACGGCGCTTGGCGGTTTCACCGATGTCGATAGCAACAATGCCGTCACTGGGGGAGACACGGGCTTAATTCGCGGTCGCTTGTCCGGGATTGGTTTTGATAGCAATGGATTTGTCATTCCTTTCTCCCAAGTCGATACCATTTTGGGCTATCAAGTTGGCAGTTTCAATTCCAGCAACTCTTTAAACGGAACATTACTCAATATTGAAGGCGTTTCCCAATATTTCCTCGCCAATCTCAACTATTCTGGCGATGAGAATAACGTCCTCATCCCCGGCACAATGGAAGTGGGTGCGCTGAACGCCGACTTGAAAACGGGTTTGATCGCGCTTCCCAATAATATTCAATTTACGGGCAGTTCCGGCGGATCTTTAGTTCCCGGTACCTTTGATTTGGCCAGAACGATCGAGTTCAAGTTTGAAGGTGAAGATGCCAACTTTAATGCTTTAGAGACCAACAATGTCGGCACGGATGGCAGCGAAACTCTGCGTTTTGTTGGCGAAACCAATAAGAAATTTGAGATTGAAACCGATGATAGTGGCAGCGTTCAATTGGAGCTAACGGGTTCTGGTGGGGTTGTTGATTTCGTCGTAAACAACGGGACGAGTGTTGGCACGCCCACCGAAACAGGAACCCTCAACACCGACCAAACCATTGATTACAAAATCGAAGGTGAAGGAACGGGGATTTTTGGTTTGTTCGGAACCACTGGAGCAGTATTTACGGGAGTTGGCGACGAAAGCAATACAACCGAATACGAATTCGAGCAAGATAATGGCTTCAAATTGAAGGGTGAAATATATGGCGATCTTGCTTTTGCCCTTGGAGTCGGTCAGTCTTACGATGCCACTTTGGATGTGACTAGCGCTAGTGTTTTCAATTTTAGTGAAGTTAACACCCAAGTGGTGAGCGCTTCCAATACGGCTGCGACCACCCGCAATATTACCGTTAATCTCATCGACACCACGCAAACCCTCACCGTTGGTAATTTTTCTGTTAATTTCCTGAATAACACTCTCAACCTGTCTACCATCTTCAACGATGATGGCACTGTCATCGCCGATGTACTGAAGACCGAAGAACTCGAAGAAGAGGCATTCTTCAAAGCACTGGTAGACAGCATCTTGGATGATCTTGAATTCTCTGGGTTCGTCACCGCATCCATCACGGATCTCGATGTCGGCTATTACGAACTCCTCGGCGCCCCCTTATATGTTTCCGTCCGCTCTCCCGGACGGCGGGGCAAAGTTAAAGTTCGCTTGGTTCAACGGGGTGGCGATCGCTATGTTCTCGCTCTCCGTGGCGGTCGTCGCGGTCGTCGCGGTCGTCGTGGATTGGGCGTTGCTGTCGGTGGCTTGAAGTTCAGGGGTCCTTCTTCTCGTATCTTCCCCACCTTGGTCGGAACTTCCGATCTGACTCCCGAACAGATTCAAGCGGTTTACGATGACTTGAATGCTGAGGAGGGAGATATCGATGACGATATCGATCTTGATGATGATGACGATGATGACGATGATGACGATGACGATGACATCGAAAGCGACGATGACGATGATGACGATGATGATGACGATGACGATGACGACGACGACGACGGCGGCTCTTCCAGTGGTGACGATCCCTCTGGCGGTGACGTTCAAATCTTTGAAGGCTTACCTTCTTTGGACAATCAGTTAAATTAATAACTGGCTAACGTCAATCGATTGCCAAATCATCTAAAAAAGAAGCGCGTTCTCCTCTCAATTGGAGCGATCGCGCTTCTTTTTACTTTCCGTTCAATCATTTTGCACTTCAGAAAATAAGGTGCAAGCTCTATCATGTTGACGAGGAGAAGAAAACCCATCCCTACCCCCAACCCCGACCCACTCTCCAAATCCAACCCACCCCCCTGCCTCCTCCCAAGAGAGGGAGAGCAAGAGAGGGAGAGCAAAAAGGGAGAAAGAAGGCAAAACCAACAACCAATAACCAATAACCAATAACCAAAATGACAAGAAAGCGTTTAATGTTGATCTTTTTAACGGTTTTTGCGATCGCAAAAATCCTTCTTTCTTTGGGGGCAAGTTGGAGAGAGCCTCAAGTTCAAAGCCGCTTGCAGTTGTTCCAAACGGATCTTGTCTTACATGGGGTGGAGTTTACCCGCTCGCAAAACGATCGCTTGAGCGCTTTATTGGGGAAAGATCCTTATCTCGAAGCACAGCAGCAGTATGAAAAGGCGAGAAAGGAGGCCGAACAAAATCGCGCTCAATTACAAGCCCGATTACCGGACGAACCCGCCAACACTGTTGATGTTGTCGAAACGCCCCAACAAAACCCGATTCGAGAAGCGATCGCGCAGATCGATCGCGATATTGAAGGGTTGAATCTGAACTTGAGTATTCTGCAAGTGCAACGGGGAGATCTGAAAGCGGCTCGCCAAACGTGGCAAAATTTGCAGGGGAGATCGGGCGATCGCGAGATTGGCAAAACGGCGGCAGTCTTGCAAGGATTATGGCAGGAAACGAGAGATATCGTCCCCAATGCAGAAGCAATCTTACAAAGTAATTTCGAGGGCTGGTTTCGCTTTCAAACCTTAAAACGACTCTACGCGGTCACGCAACAAGAACAGGCGCTATCAACATTGCAAGCAGAAGAAGAAATCGTTTCCCAAAATGCGATCGCCAAATTGGCCATTATTGGCGGACTGCCGATCTTCGGCGGAATTTTCGGTCTGAGTTTGCTCGTTGGCTTATTGGTACAGTGGGTTTTGCAAAAGGAGCGATCGCTGTTGGGAACGGGCGCTCAAAATTGGGAAGTACCTTGGGACGGGGAAATCACTTGGCAAGTTTTAATTGTTGGTTTTTTTGCCGTGTCTCAATTGATATTACCCTTTGTTTTACCGTTTGCGACTGCTGCTTTGGGGTTAAATCCAGCGATATTCCCATTACGAGAAAAAGCACTTTATATCTTCATCACCTATTTATTGATGACGGCGGGAGGGTTGAGCGTACTTTATTTTTCCTTGCGTTCTTATTTTCCTCTACCGGAGGGTTGGTTTCGCTTTCAATGGTTGAGTAAATGGGGTCTTTGGGGTTTTG
>JBCCVR010000081.1:0-29515 GCA_039194995.1 Cyanobacteria bacterium P01_E01_bin.42
GCTTTACCATCATGTACGCTGCCGAGACTCAATATAATCTCGAAACACTTTATCGAGAAATTGCCAAAATTCGCACCCTGTTAGAAAGCTATTTGAAAGGAAAAGAAATTCAATCTTTGCCTTCCGATGAGCTTCCCGATCCTCTCGTGCAATTGCGCGATCGCTTTCACCTTTCCCCCTTTGAACAAAAAATATTGCTCCTCTGCGCGGGGATAGAATTAGATCCGCAATTGAATGCTCTCTGTGGTGAAATTGCCGAGAATTCTCAACAAAACTATCCTACTTTTTCCCTTGCCTTAACTGTTTTTCCCGAGGCAGATTGGGGCATTTTATCTTCTCAAAGTCCCTTGCAATATTGGCAATTGATTGAAATTGCCCCCAATATCAACCTCACTCAAGCACCTCTCTCTCTCGATCGCCGCATCCTTTCCTACCTCCTCAGCACCCCAGATCGCGATCGCCGTTTAACAGGTTGGATCTCTCCTTTACCCGTCCATGAAACCTATTTACCCCCTTCTAGAGAAGCGATCGTCCGAGAAGCAGTCACAACTTGGGTGAATGCCCCCGATTATCCCATCTTACAACTCTGCGGCAGAGACAACCCAGTCCGAATTGAAATTGCTCGAGAGATCTGCGATCGCCTCGGCTTTACCTTGTATTGCCTACCCGCCTCGATCCTCCCCGTCGCCCCCGACGAATTGCACCAACTCGCCCATCGGTGGACGCGAGAAGCCATTCTCGATAATAGCGTTCTCCTGATTGAGGGAGATTTACCCCCCCAAAGCGATCGCCAAAATGCCCTCCAACTCCTCCTCGCAGACTTGCAAACCCCCCTGATTTTGAGCGGCCAACAGCGCCAGCACTTCCCCAATAGTCCCACGATCGCTTGGGAAATTCCCGCCCTTCCCCACGCCGAAAAACGCGATTTATGGGAACTGCACCTCGGAGACAAAGCCACCGAATTAAACGGACATCTCGAACCCCTCATCGCCCAGTTTAACATCAGCGATCGCGCGATCGTTTCGGCTTGTGCATCCATGCAAAGTAAAGAAGATTTAGGTAAAAATCTCTGGAACTACTGCCGCCAACAAGCTCGCCCCCAATTGGAACACCTCGCCCAACGCATCGAATGTAACGCCACTTGGGACGATCTGATTCTGCCGGAAAAGGAAAAAAGCATTTTGCGAGATTTATCCGTACAGGTGAAGCGGCGAGCCAAAGTGTACGAAAAATGGGGATTTGCCCATAAAAACAAGCGCGGTTTGGGCATTGCCGCCCTCTTTGCCGGGGCAAGCGGTACGGGAAAAACCATGGCTGCGGAAGTTTTGGCACGGGAATTCAATCTCGATCTCTATCGCATCGATCTCAGTGCCGTCACCAGTAAATACATCGGCGAAACCGAGAAGAACTTAGCGCAAATCTTCGATGCAGCAGAAGCGGGAGGCGTTGTTTTGCTCTTTGATGAAGCCGATGCCCTCTTTGGCAAGCGCACGCAAGTGAAAGACAGTCGCGATCGCTATGCCAATCTCGAAGTGAGTTATTTATTGCAACGGATGGAGGCTTATCAGGGCTTGGCAATTCTCACCACCAATCTCAAAGATTCTCTCGACCAAGCCTTTATTCGTCGCCTGCGGTTTATTATTAACTTTCCCTTCCCCAAAGCCAATGCAAGGCGGGAAATTTGGCAGCGAATTTTCCCAGAACAAGCGCCAACGCGAGAGTTGGATTTTTCTAAATTGGGGCAGTTAGATGTTACGGGAGGCAATATTCGCGCGATCGCCCTTAATGCTGCCTTTATCGCCGCCGATGCCGACGAACCGATAATGATGGATCATATTTTACGAGCGGCAAAAGCAGAATATCTAAAAGTCGGGCGAAGTTTAACGCAGATGGAAATAGAAAATTGGTAGCGATCGCCCCTCCCGGCATCAACGTGGGAGGTCTGGCACAAAACAGCCAAAACCTAAAGACATTGCAGCAATTTACTTAGCCAAATTCAGTCGTTACAATGGTAGAGACAAGACAATTCCCGCAAAAAAATTGCCAGATTTGGCACTGTCATTTCCGGCCGCCTTTGACACGATCGCAGTAAACCGACACCGACCGCCAAACTCTCTCGAGGATGACCCCATTATGAACCGCTTCTTAACTTATCTTGGAGCTACCGCCGCCGCAGTCGTTGCGAATGCTTGCGTTGCTGCTTCTTCTTTCGCCTTTACCCTCGTCAATACAGAATTGGTTCTCTCGGTCGATGTATCGGGAAGCGTTGATGGCGGCGAGTTTGACTTGCAACGCCAAGGATATGCCAACGCATTTCGAGATCCCGAACTGATCGGTATTATCGAAGAAATGGATCGCGGCATCGCCGTAACCATGCAATATTGGTCGAGCCAAACTGCTGGCGCGATCGGCTGGTATCATATCACCAACGCTGCTAGTTCTTATGCCTTTGCCGATGCAATTATGGCGGCAGGTCGTCCTTTTGCTGAGAGTACCAATATTGCTGCCGCCATCAATTCTGCTACGAATTTACTCTTAACGAACAACTTCCAAGGCGATCGCATGGTGATTGACGTATCGGGAGACGGTCGCCAAAATACCGACGTTTCTGGTTCTAGCCTCTGCGCCCCCCTCAGTTACTGGGGTTTTGTCTACGGCAATGACGATAGCAGTTCCAACTGTTCCAATTTAGTGGCATCGGCGCGGAATAACGCGGTTGCCCAAGGTATTACCGTCAATGGATTGCCAATCTTAACAGATGTGCCGGATCTCAACGCTTATTTTCAAGCCTACGCGATCGGGGGTGAGGGGGCTTTCGTGCAAGCTGCGGCGAACTTTAGCGATTTTGAGACGGCAGTGAAAACGAAAATCAAGCGGGAAATTCAAAGCGCCGATCCCCCTCCCGAAACGCAATCCGAAACCGAACCGCAACCCGAACCCAAACCCATTCCTGACCCCACTCCCGTCCCGGAATCCGTTCCCGAACCCACGATGACATTAGGATTGCTCTTACTCGCACTGGGTGCGGGGGGATCTGTTCTCAAGAAACGCGATCGCGCTTAGAAGTCAAGTCTTATTGCAATCGCCAATCTGGTCGATTGTCATCTCTTGGCGCGCTCGCTCCCTCTTTCCATTGCATCCATGCAAACCCTTACCGATTTACTCTTGTCCGGTGCTGGATTGACTCTCAAAACCAGATGGAAGTACCTGCTTCGGAGAGCGATCGCAGTTGAGCAAGGGCGGTGTGAATTTTGTTAAATTCGCTTTCTTGGAGCGATCGATACAAACTGTCCGCCTCTACCCGCAGGCGCAGATATTTCGCAGCATCGGGCGGCAATCGAGCTAATTCTTCAGCATACGCCGTTTCTTCGCCATCCTGCCATTTATGATAAGCAGAAGCGACCGACCGTCGCTCCGATTCTGAGAGTTGCGGATAGTTGTCATTTGCCATGCACTCGCCATCGTACCACGCCAATACTTCTTGTTGTTTGGGAAAAGATGTCGCTGCCTGTAAATCCTCCAATTCCGTTTGAATTGTCCAAGCAATCACCTCAGACGCATTATAATCATCGGAAACAAAAGGATAAAGAATAATGCTATGAGAGGATAAATATTCTGAAGGAATTAACGGAGAGTGGTTTCTACCGTCTCGTCTAAAAATGTCTTCTCCGATTAAACGATACATATAGTCGAGATAGCCAAAGCGATCGCGATATTTTTGAGTGGTTTTCCAAGTATGGTGAATGCGAGGGCGTTCCTCCGAATATCCCGCACCCGCTTCTTCGGAGAGGAAAAAAATAAATTCTGCCCCTTGTAATAGCGGCAGATGTTTATACCAACTGTGCGCCCCGCACATATGCCGGGCAAATTGTTCGTATTGTTCGGGAGTCGGTAAGAGGAGAACCATGACAATTCAAGTCGTTTCAATGAGTGCGTCAGGCAGGCGACTCCACTCATTCCACGAACCATCATAGTTGCGAACGCGAGGATAGCCCAATAAATATTTTAAGACAAACCACACGAACCCCGATCGCCCGCCAACGGCACAGTACGGAAATATCTCTTTATCGGGGGTAATGCCTTGGCTGCTGTAGAGTGCCTGCAATTCTTCAAAGGATTTAAACGTCCCATTTTCATTGAGAGCGAGGAGATGTTCGAGATGTAGCGATCGCGGAATATGTCCGGCACGTTCTTCTCCTGTTGGGGGTTCGGTAAAAAAGAGTTCCCCGCGATATTCTGGCAGGGTGCGAACGTCGAGAAGGGCGCGATCGCTTTTGCCGATGGCTTCTCGGACTTCATCGTGCAATACTCGCAAATTCTCATCAATAGATTTTGCATTGTACTGGGTTGTGGGGAAAGTTGCTAACTCTGACGTTACCGGACGACCTTCTGCCCGCCATTTTTGATGCCCGCCATTGAGTACGCGTACATTTTGATGCCCGAATAAGTTTAACAGCCAAAAGACCCATGCGCTCGTACCGGGATAGCTCCCATAAGCAACAACAGTGGTTTGGGGAGTAATCCCAGATTTTGAGAGTAAAGCAGCGATCGCTTGCGGATCGAGATTGAGACGAAAATTCGGCAGGAACAGATCGGTGAGATAATTCCAAAAAACCGCGCCGACGATATGATTATTTTGATGGGTTTCCGGACTCATATCTACTTCCACCAAGCGAATCTCGGGATCGTGGAGGCGATCGGCGAGCCATTGGGTATCGACTAGAACTTCAGGATGAGCGTAATTTTTCATCGTTTTTCTCCTTAATTAGTTAGATTCGTTTTTATTAGCGATCGTGCGCCAGACGCGATGAACGAGGGTTGTCGAAACCGAGAATAAAGAAAATCCGATGAGGGGATGAGCGATCGCTAAAGGCAAAGGAGTATGGATGCGAATGGTTAGAAATTGCAGTGCCAATAAAATCGGCAAAATAACGGTCAAAATTCGCACTCGTTTCGGAACATCGATCCAATACACCCAAGCCAGTAAAATAAAAGTTATTCCGCTATATCCCCTGACAAACAAAACGTGAATGTGCCACCAAGTCGGGTTGTAAAATTGAGCCAGTCCAACAGTCATTAATTGCACGGTCAGACAGAGGTTAAACAATACTGCAAGGATGTAAAAACCAATGAGAGGCAGTGGCGATCGCCTTTGGGTTTGTTCGTTGGCGAGATTAGCGATCGCATCGGTTGGATGAGAGGAAATTTGCATAATCAACCCAAGAATGAGGTGAATTTTTTAGTATCGCAAGGATACTAAAACCAAACTAATGGCGATCGCTCTCCTGCACCTAGACCCCGATCGGGTACTTTTTCAGTTATCAGTTATCCGTTCACAGCGATCGATTATCTGTTGCGTATAATTGAGGGGGCGAGTGCAGGAGAGCGATTGATGAAAAGTCTAGTTAAATCTCCCTTACAGGAATTGTTTCAGGCGATCGCGCGATCGCCCGATGAAGTGGAACTCAAGCAATCCGTGATGGCACGGGTAGGGGAGTATTTTGCCGCTAAGCGTTGGATGCTCTATTCTGTAGACCAGTTTCCGACCATCGATCAAAATAGTCCCAAGGCTTTGAAATTAGCACTCTCGCTGGAACAGAATCCGGTTTTGCGCTATTTGGTGCAAAATCATGCTGCCGTCCATGATGAGCTAGTTTTACCTCCCGGCGTTTGGCGCACGATTTGCAACCGTCCGGATCACGGCCACGTTATGGTCGGCCCGATCGTCGATTGCGGTCAACTTGCGGGAGGGTTAGCTTTTACCCGCCATCGGGACGATCCGGCTTTTAATGGGATGAATTTGGCTGATTTAAGTGCGCTCTGCCTGCATGTTTCCACTCGACTGGCAGAATTGCGATCGCAGGGATTGGCCTTCGATTGCGATCGCATTACCCCTCGAGAGGCGCAAATTGCCAAGTTAGTGGCACAGGGACTAACAAATAAGGCGATCGGTGAAAATTTATGGATTACGGAAAATTCCGTTAAACAGGCTCTCAAGCGGATATTTCGCAAACTCGAGGTCTCTTCTCGGGCGGAAATGGTGGCGCGGTTGTCAGGATTAAAGTAGGTGCGATCGCTTGGGAAAATAGAGTTTACTTGACAGAGAAAAATCAAACCCCTTTGCTCTCTTTTAAGAATTGCACGATTTGTTCGGTTGCACGATTGGCTCGGATAATGTCACAATAATTAGCAGAGATTGATTCATCTACATCCCAAACACACAATTTTACACGCTGAAAATCTAGAGGATCGTCTGAGTCTTCTAGCTCTACTCCCATTTTTTGAAGCAAAATAATAACATCAGAAGATAAAAGAGCCTCCGCAGATGCTAAAAAAAGTAAATGTGCCATCTCACGGGCAGAGATACCTTGTTCTTCAGCCGATTCATACTGTTGAGTAATATATTCAGCCGCTTTTTTTAAAGGTATCGAATCACACTCTACCGTACTGATAAATTCAAAATGCGACCATTCGGCTGGATTATTTTCTACAGTATCGGAGTTGAGACGAATAGACAAAGCCACATATTGATGCCAAGGATATACATCGAATGACAAAGCTCTAATTCTAGATTGATAGTCTTTGCTTTTCTGGATATTTTGAATATATTGCGTTTGTAATTGAAGCGCATGAATAATGCCATCTCGAATACATTGTGCGCAGCGATCGTAATGAAAATCATTAAGCATATCGATTCAATGCAATTTTAAATTTGATTTGCTTATTCTCTATTTTAGGTCTTTTGCAAGGCAATTCATGACTATTGCGACCGAGGAAATTTTGAATCAGACCTGCGATCGCCCGTCACTGCAAAAATTGCCATCAGCAAGCGCGTATCATGTAGATTGTGAAGCAAATTTGAAGGTTATTATGTCGCAGGAACAACCGAGCGATCGCATTAATGATTGTCGAGAACGATTGAATCAAGAGGATGACTCAACCAAGCTGCCATTTGAGTTGGCTTGGAACTGTATCGATCGCGGCAACTTTACCGATGCCGTTTCAATTTTGTCCAAACTGGACGGGAAAGCGCGTTTTCTGGCAAACACCCTAATCGAACTCGCGGCGGCTCGAAAAGGTGCTTCAGACGCACAATTAACCCAGCTTTGCGAAGCCTTACACAATACATCCAAAGTTAGCGCCAAGACAATTGAATTTTCTCGCGCAATCGATCTCCTTTGGTGTGCGGAGGTTGGGGCTCGCTTATCTCCAGAAACGATCCTCACTCGGCAAAAGTATCATTATTTAACGTACCATTTACAGCATTTAGTTGTCCGGACTCTTTGCAAAAATAATCGACACAAAACCGCACTTTCTCATGCCTTGCAGTTCGAATTACTGAATAGAAGGACTGAAGCCGAACTATGGGCAAGGATAGCGTTGGGATTATCGGGAGAGGAACGCGATCGCGTCTTGGAGCAAGCGGCCAGCATCGGCAACCTGCGACCTATGATTCAGGACGGAGGAGGAGAAGAGGCGGAGGCTCACAGTGCCGTATTAGAACTGTTTGCCCGCCACGGATTATCCAGCGAGCATCCCGCGACGAAAAGTGCTGGGGATGGACTCCTCGAACTGGCAAAAGAGGAACCGCCGAAATATATTGGCTGGGCAACTTGTCAAGCTGCTGTTGCTGCCGCCCTTGCCGCCGCCGATCGCAAAGATGAAGGTTGGTATAGGTGGGCAACCCAACTCCATGAATGGATTTTTCAGAAGAAATACAAGAAGCAAAGTACCGCCGCCCTTGCTCTGGCTGCAGTTGCTTTGGGCTTTGCATCCGAAGCAGGGTTGAATGACATCGCGCGATCGCTGACTGCCAAACCCTTCAATGATGCTAAGGCCGTCCTGCGTGCGATTGCCGTGAGAGAGTGGGAGGAAGAGGATACCGCCGAAGAACTCGTGCAACTTTCGCGACAAGGCGTTGACGTGAAGGACAGAATGGAAGCCTTTCTCGATCGCGAGGAAAAATACGGTTTCCCTCAAGTTAAGCGCTTTATTCGAGGCTGTCGTTTATGCCTGTCAGACGAACGTCTAGAACAACTCCTCGCCGAGGCTTCTTATTCTCCGGGAGCCCTAGTCCAAGGTGCCGTTTATGGTTTTAGCGACGAACCGGAACGAAAACGCCACTATCTCGCCCGAGGCTATCCAGAGGGCGATCGATATGGTGTTTATACCGAAAATGTATTGCTTCCCTATCTTTCCCTCGAAATGATGGCAAAGGGAGAGCGCTTTTATAGCGAACAAGGTGTAACCAAAGGTTTGAGTTCTTTGGCTTTAAAACATTTTTTAGAAGGTCGCATCCATAATGCCGCCCGAGCGATCTCTTCCATTAAGGAATCTTAAAAAAATATCCCCACTCAAAAGAGTTGGGATAGAGAGTTAGTAATTTGGGAGAGAGGGCATATGCGATCTGATTCGAGCCTAACGAGTACTGACCAACAAATCCGAACCCAAAGTAATATCTAAATTGGTTTCCGGTTCGACGACAACAAGATCGACACTATTGCGACCGAGGAAATTTTGAATCAGACCCGCGATCGCTCCGGCACCGGCACCGATGAGTAATTCTTCCGTCGCAATGGCGCGATCGCCCGTTACCGCAGAAATTGCCGCAGCCGCAGCCGTCCCAATAGCCGCATTTTTCACGATTCGGCCTGCATTTCCACTACCTTTGCGAATCGTTTCCGTGTCAGTAATGGTTTGGGATGCGGCGTTAAAAGATTGCACGGTTCCGTCGGGGAAAATCAACTCGTCGGCCACAAATTTCGAGCCTTCTCCCGAGGGTTTTAATTCGCCTTTGACTTTGCTATTGGCAGGAATGAGTAATTTACCGTCTTGAGTGGTGATATTGGTAGCGAGGTCAAAGGTGACGGGTAAGGTTTCATCCGGCATTAACAAGATTTTGTCGCGGGTATAAGTCACCGGAATTGCCGTACCTGCGGGGATTTTAAATTGCGTAGCGATGGGATCGGGATCGACGATGTAATTAGACGCGATCGCCCCGGCTTGTCCTTCCCGTACTAAGGCTTGATAGAGAAACGCGGCAACTTCGGCACGAGTGGCGTTACGAGTGGGATTGAGGTTGCTGATGATGGGATAGTTAACCACCATGTTCTCTTCCGTCGCCGCCGCAATGGGAGAACGCGCAAAACCAGAAATCTCGAAACTATCGTTATAGTAACCGAGCACCTCATTCACCGGAGCATTGGGACGATAGTTCAAACCATTGGCGAGAGACACTAATACTTGTTCGCGAGGGATATTTTGTTCGGGACGGAAGATGCTCCCCGGATAGCCCGATAAAAAGCCCGTTTCGTAAGCATTATCGATCGCGGAAACCGCCCAATGACCGCGAGAAACATCCACAAAATCGATCGCCGACCGGGTTTTTCCTTTATTAAATGCCCCTTGCAACATGGAAGAGAATTGAGCGCGAGTGACCGGGGCTTCGGGCTTAAAAGAACCGTCGGGGAATCCGGCAATGACCCCGCGATCGACCAAAGCGGTGATAAAATCTTCAGCCCAGTGACTATCGGGAACATCGCTAAAACGACTGCTTTGTGCCTGTGCTGGGGCAGCTTCCAATACTGAAGCGGTCATGGTTGCAGCAGCCGTAACGGGGCTAACGAGAGCAAGCATTAAAGCGGCAGTAGCTTTCCAACGTTTGAAATTTAACATCGTTTCGGTCTCCTAAAGGGTGTGAGGTTGAGGAATTGGGTGCGAGCGGACGAAAGCAAGCGTTAAAATCTAAAAATGACTTGTTTTCGCGCGATACAGAGGAGTTTTTTGTTTTTGTCCCTGTATTTGTTTTCTTAGACCGATGGGAAAGTTGCCGAGTTGCCGATCGCGGGACACTTATCCGATCGTCACCGAATTGAAAGGGAACCGAATTTTCGCAAAAATTTGACACAAATCCCGAAAAAGCTGTTATGATGTTAAACGTCTAAACCAATGGGGTGTCGCCAAGCGGTAAGGCAGCGGGTTTTGGTCTCGCCATTCCTGGGTTCGAATCCTAGCACCCCAGTTATTTATAGATATTATTGTGGATACCTTGTAGAGATTTTGTAGGGACGTAGCATGCTACGTCCCTACAGGAATTGATAATATATCTAGACAATATATCTAATTGGGCAAGAGATCTCGTTCTGCCAGCCAATCGCGATTAAACAGTTTAGACTGATAGCGGGATCCGCCATCGCACAACACCGTTACAATCGTTTGTCCGGGTCCTAATTGTTTGGCCAGTGCATAGGCCGCCCCGACATTAATCCCCACAGATCCCCCCATAAATAAGCCATCTTTTTGGAGGAGTTGGTAAACAACCCGCACGCATTCTTTATCGTCGATTTGGATGGCATCATCAATGGGTACATTTTCCATATTTGCCGTAATGCGACTGTTACCAATGCCTTCTGTAATCGATCGCCCTTCCGGTTTGCTTGCTCCAGTTTTCACGTAACTATACAAACCACTGCCCATCGGATCGGCAAGAATACATTTAATATCCGGGTTTTTCTCCTTCAAAAACAGGGCGGTTCCGGCATAAGTGCCTCCCGTCCCCGTCGCAGCCACCCAAACCGTCACTTTTTCATCGGTTTGCTGCCAAATTTCCGGGCCCGTCGTTCCGTAATGGGCATTGCGATTGGCTAAATTATCGAATTGATTGGCCCAAATTGCATTCTCCATCTCCGAGGCAACCCGGCCGGAAAGTTTCACGTAATTATTGGGATCTTTATAGGGAACCGCCGGAACCGTGCGCACTTCTGCCCCTAATGTCCGCAACAATTCGATTTTTTCCCGGGATTGGGTTTCGGGAATAATAATCAAGCATTTATAGCCCTTCGCATTGCAAATATGAGCCAAACCAATACCCGTATTGCCTGCGGTGCCTTCAACGACAGTTCCCCCCGGTTTAAGGAGTCCTTTTCGTTCCGCATCTTCGATGATATAGAGGGCAGCGCGATCTTTAACCGATCCCCCCGGATTGAGGAATTCCGCTTTTCCCAAAATTTCGCACCCCGTTTCCTCGCTAAAACTGTTTAAGCGAATGAGGGGGGTATTGCCCACGGTGTCGATAAAACCGTTTTTGATCTCTGCCATTGTCGTCTTGTGGATATTGTGCCGAATTTATCTAATTTCTCAGATTATCCCGCGAAACCACGTCTCTCCCAAGGTTGACAAATAGACCAGAATTGACTAGGAAATATTTTGGAGCGGCGATCGCGCTATCCTAGAGGATGCAGTCTTATAAAAAATCAAAACATTTATTTAAACGAGACGATTTATGAGTTTATCTGGCATTGCCCAATTTTTCATCGGGGTTATCCTCGGAATCTCAATTTTAGGCGTGAGTGGCGCGGCGGCGGGGTACTATTTCTTCAGTAAGATGGCCGTCACCCCCTCAAAACCCGTTTTCCCCGAAGAACGCCCTCAATCTTCGGAAGCATCTGCCCCCTCAGAAGCAGAACCCGAAGTCGAAGCAACCAGTCCCGAACCCCCTCCCGTAGAATTGCCATCTGGAGCCTATCGCGTGCGGGTCAACTGGCCGGATGGCTTGAGTTTGCGAGATCAACCCAATTTAGATGCCAATCGCCTCGAAGTTATTCCCTACGAAGCCGAAATGATCGTTCTGCGAACAACAGATGATGGAAAGTGGGATCGGGTGCGACTTCCCGGCAGTAATAATGAGGGTTGGGTGAAAGCCGGGAATAGCGATCGCATTGATGAAGATTAGAGAAATATTTTTGTAAAGGAGATTTTGCTGGAATCTCGAATGGGCTACTCTGGCGAGTCGATCGCTCCGGGATGGTCTTGGGGTCGGGGAGCAGGAGCAGGCCAGTGGAAGCGACGATCTGAGGCTTGAATGGGGCGATCGTTAATACTGGCTTCTCGCCGTCGCATCAACCCTTGCTCGTCAAATTCCCAATTTTCATTGCCATAGGCGCGATACCATTGTCCGGCATCATCGTGCCATTCATATTGAAAGCGCACGGCAATCCGATTTTCGCCAAAAGCCCACATTTCCTTAACAAGGCGATAGTCTAACTCTTTGTCCCACTTGCGACGCAGAAACGCCCGAATGGCTTCCCTTCCTTGGAAAATTTCGGCGCGATTGCGCCAAAAACTGTCTTCTGTATAGGCTAGCGCAACGCGCTCCGGGTCGCGACTATTCCAAGCATCCTCTGCCATGCGGACTTTAGCGATCGCAAGGTCTCGGTCGAAAGGCGGTATTAGTTTTTTCGGAATTTCAGTCATTGTACCAATTCTCAAAACGGCTCGAAAGGTGACTGCCAACCCATTGTTAACAGTCACCTTTTCTTTCAGTCGCGATCGCTTACCACTTCTTGTAAGGTAAGAACTTACCGCACATGACAATCTTGACGCGATCGCCCTTGGGATCTTCTTCCTTCTCCACATCAACGGTAAAATCGATGGCGCTCATAATTCCATCTCCAAACTTTTCGTGAACCACCGTTTTAATAGGCATTCCATAGACCTGCATGACTTCATAGAAGCGGTAGATTAAGGGATCCGTGGGAATAACCGGCTCTAAAGACCCCTTCACCGGGCATTCCGTCAGAGGTTCGATCAAAGACGCATCCGCGCCGATCGCCTCAACAATTTTGGTCGCCTCTTCTAGGGAAGCACTCGCTTGACGATAGACCACAGAAGCAATCCAGACCTCATCGCAGCCTACCTTGGCTTCGAGATCGGCAAAAGTCAAGCCGGCGGATTTCTTAGCGGCCAAGAGTTTTTCAGTTGTTTCGGAAATAGCCATGTTTAAAACCTCTTAATTTTTACTTGAAAAAGTGGGAGAAAAAAGCTCGAGAAATCGGAGTCCGGAAGTCGAGGGATTTAGGGGGCTTGAATGTTGGAGAGTATCAGGAATGGGTGCGTAGGTTTCAAAACTACCGACCCCGAACTCGAGCTTCCTCAACAGCCCGCGTCTCCCGAGAGAGATGGCTTTCCATCTCTGCTTTTAAGTCGTGGTATCCGGGATAACGATCCAGCATTTCTCGGTTGCGGGGCCGGGGGAAAGGAACATCCAAGATTTCATCCACCCGCGCAGCCGGTCCTCGAGTCATCATGACAATGCGATCGGAGAGGAGCAACGCCTCCTCAATACTGTGAGTAATCATGATGACCGTCTTCCGTTGCTGCTCCCAAATGCGCTCGATTTCATCTTGTAGAAATCCCCGCGTTAAAGCATCCAATGCCCCGAAAGGTTCGTCCATCAAGAGAATTTGAGGATTGATGGCGAGGGCGCGAGCAATTCCGACTCGCTGACGCATCCCCCCCGATATTTCATGGGGATGTTTCTTTTCCGCCCCCACTAATCCCACTAATTGGATCTGTTCCTTCACGATGCGCTGTCTTTCTCTGGCGGCAAGTTTCGGATAGACCGTTTCCACCGCAAAAGAGATGTTTTCTTCCACCGTCATCCACGGCATCAGGGCATAGTTTTGAAACACCATGCCGCGATCGGAGCCGGGGCCGCGAATGGGAGCGCCATTGAGCAGGATTTCTCCCTCCGTCACGGAAGAGAGTCCCGCGATCGCATTGAGTAATGTTGATTTCCCGCAACCAGAGGGCCCGATAATAGACACAAAAGTATTGGGTTGGATATCCAAACTGATATCTTCGAGAGCCACAAAGTCCCCAGAAGTTTTCCGCAATAGCTTGCTAAAAAAATCCTTTTTACCATAAAAGACTTTGGTGATGTTGCGGAGCGAGAGTTGAGCGGAAGGAAGAACGTCCTCCGTTTGTTTATCTAGATTCAAGGGAGCAATACTCATGAGTTTCGACCAAAGGCAACAAGTTTTTCCGCAGTAGCAAAGAGACTATCTAAAATCAGCCCGACTAAACCGATGATAAAGATAGCAACCAAAATGTTAGGAATATAGAGGTTATTCCATTCATTCCAAATGAAATAGCCCAATCCCGTTCCTAAAAGCATTTCTGCTGCGACAATCACCAACCAAGCAATTCCCATGCTAATTCTCAAGCCAGAGATAATATTGGGCAGAGCCGCCGGAATAATCACTTTAAAGATAGTCCGCCATCGGGAAGCTCCGAGGGTTTTGGCTACGTCTAAATATTCCTGATTGACATTTGCAACCCCAAAGGAGGTATTGATCAGAGTCGGCCAAATACTGGAGATGAAAATAATAAAAATCCCCGTCTGTTCGGAATCTCTGAGAACGTACAATCCCAAAGGCAACCAAGCCAAGGGAGAAACGGGCTTGAGAAGTTGGATGTAGGCATTAAATCCTTTCCTGGCGACAGGAGACATCCCAATGAGAATGCCGAGGGGGACGGCAACCAAAGATGCCATCACATAGCCGATCGCCACCCGACGCAAACTGATTAACAGATTCCAACCAATCCCCAAATCGTTCGGGCCGTTGTCGAAAAAGGGGTGCGTGACCCACCACCACAACTCTTCAATCGTCTTAGAAGCCGTGGGCATTCCTTTGGAGAAAAGCCCAAAACGCGCCCCCAACTCCCAAAACGAGAGAAAAACGATGAGAGAGATCGCAAAGAGAAAAAACGCACGCACATTCTCGGTAAAAAAGAGAGATTCTTGCTTTCTTCTAGACCGAACTTTCACTTGAGTTGCCGCCATTTTAGAGAATCTCCTCGTGACTAAACACCATATTTATCGATTTGCTCTTGGACGTAAGTGGTAGGATCTGCCGGATCGAACGTATCAAATTTGAGTTTTTCCGTCCGATAGATTTCCGAAGGGGGATCTTGACCTAGCTCTCGAGCTAAATCTCGGGCCAGATCCGTCAAGAAAATATCTTTACCCACCGTGTCATAGCCCTTATCGGGAATTTCTTTCTCAGCCAAACCGTCCCCTTGGAGATCCCAACGCACTAACTGGGAAGAAATCCAGTTCGCAAAACTCTGCCAAGGGTACGGATCGAAATCGATTCGGTCTGGAATATCTAGGGTATTGCCATAACCATCCTCAAAATTCCCCGTGAGGACGGCTTCTACAACCTCTACGGGTTGATTGAGGAAAGCACGCGCGGAAATGGCTTCAGCGATTTCCGCGCGGTTGCTGGGGTCGCTGGCATAACCTGCGGCTTCAATAATCGCCTTATTGAGTGCTTGGAACGTTTTTGGATGAGCCTCAATCCATTCGTCACTTGCAGCAAAAGCACAGCAGGGATGTCCTTCCCAGAGATCTTTGGTGAGCAAGTGAATAGCGCCCGCACCTTCATATACGGCTCGCTGGTTGAAAGGATCGGGCATTAAATAAGCATCGATATCTCCCGCAACTAACTGAGCAATGCTATCCGGAGGCGGGACGGGGCGAATCTGTACGTCCACATCGGGATCGATCCCTCCTGTTGCCAAATAGTAACGCAAGAGCAGGTTGTGCATGGAATAGGGGAAAGGTACCCCAATGGTAAAGCCTTTGAAGTCGGCGGGTCCTTTAACCTTATCTTTGTGACGTTCGGCGACGGTAATGGCTTGCCCGTTGATGTTTTCAATGCTGGCCAGTTTCACGCCAAAAGCACCGGAACCCAAGCCGAGGGTCATGGCAATGGGCATGGGAGCTAGCATGTGGTATGCGTCGAGTTCTCCGGCGATCGCGGAATCTCTGACGGCTCCCCAACTGGGCATCTTCACGACCCTAGCATTAAATCCGTATTTGTTGTAGAAGCCCAAAGGCTCGGACATAATGATAGGAGTCGCACAGGTGATAGGAATGAAGCCGATTTGTAAATCGGTTTTCTCCAAATCCTCGTTAACGACCGCAGAGTCATCCGACTCAGATTCAGAGTTATTATCGCCACAACTGGCTAAACTGACGAGAGCCGCCCCGATCGCCACATTGCGTAAAAACTCCCGACGGGTCGTTCTGCTGTTGCGAATGGAGTCGGCAAAGAAGAGTCCGGCTTGGGGTCCAAAAGCTGCCGCAAAAGCATTTTCTAAGCCTCCCGCCTGCCGACAGAGTGCTAAAATCAACCGTTCGCGTTGGGGGTCGCCGCGCCCAACTCGTTTAAGAAACAATGCCTTTCTCAGTTCGTAGGCATTCACCGTATCTGCTGCCCGCAGTTGATTTTCTTTGTAGATGCCCATTTTAACCAGATCGTCTACTAGATCGACCGGGTCTTGAGGCATCGTCTGCATAAACCGATCGTGCCCGCGATCGGAGCTAAAGTGCTGCTTCCCGCAAACACGACATAATGGCTGTAAATTGGACAATTTTCCGTAACGACCGCCGGAAGTATTTAAGTTTTTAAAAGTCTGTTGTGCCGAAATTAGAGTCATTTAATCTCCACCTCAAAACTAACCGTCTGAACCCCATCGATCGCTAAAATTCATGGCTTTCAGATTTCCAGCAAATGTTATCGACTACCTTATCAGGGACTCGAAAAAGAATGCATTAGATTTTCTTTAGAAGAAAACTAGATTTTTTTTGGCAATCTTAGCAAGGAAGGAAAAATCCCTCGTATTTTGTTAACTCAGATACAAAGTATTACCTGTAAATATGTTTCTCAACGAGGGAAAATTTCGGAATTAGGATGTGAAAAGTGTGGGATTATTTGACTGATTGCTGTCTCCAAGTCAGAGGGGAAACCCCATGAACTTGGCGAAATTGTCGCGTAAAATAGCCAGCATCGGGATATCCGGACAGTTCTGCGACCCGTCGTATCGATTGGTTGGTTGTCTTCAATAATGTACGAGCTTGGGTCATGCGTCGTGCAATGATCCACTGCTTGACCGTGCGCCCGGTTCGTTTCTGGACGAGATTGGTCAAATAGGCGGGAGAATAGCCGGCTTCTCGCGCGACATCATTGAGGTTGAGGGGTTTGTGATAATGGGCTTCGATGAAGTGGAAAACTCGTGCCAATTGGGGACAATGGGGGAAAATGAAATCCGTTGAAGAAGACAGGGGAGAAGGTGCGGACTGCCCTTCGGGATGGGGTATCAATCCCTCGTGCACCTTGACTAGAGCTTCATAGCGTTGCAGGCGAGTCGCGATCGCGGACAAAAATTGCTCCACCGTACAGGGTTTAGTTAGATAATCATCCGCTCCCAGTTCCATCCCCCGACGCAGATCCGCCATTGTGACTTTAGCGGTCAAGAAAATGAAAGGAATGGCAACGGTATCGAGAGAATGACGCAGGGTTGCCAATACGGCATAACCGTCGATATCTGGCATCAAAATGTCACAAACAATCAAGTCCGGCTGACAAGTGCGAGCCAGTTCGATCCCTTCCCCACCATTACAGGCACCACAGGCGCGAAATCCTTCAAATTCCAAGCACTTTAAAAAGATATTACGAGTTTGTAATTCATCCTCAATAACAAGTATTGTTTTCATAACTATTCTCGGTAATTCATCCCTATAAAATCCCGACAAAGCCCGGTTTGAATGTCTTGGGATACTCCTTCATTAATCTCGAATCGATGGCTTTGCGATGTAACGCGCTATACTTTTAATCGCGTAAATTGAATGGATATGCCTGATTTTTCAGAGTTTCCGATCGCTCCAGCCGAGGAGCCGATGGCGCGAGAATTGCAACAATTGCGCCGCCAGCATCAACTGATTTTGAATGCCGTGGGAGAGGGGGTATACGGTCTCGATCTCAATGGCAATGTGACTTTTGTGAATCCTGCTGCCGCTGCCGCGATTGATTGGTCGGTTGAAGAACTGATTGGCAAGTCCATGCACGCAGTCCTCCACCATTCCCATGCTGACGGTACGCCCTATTGTCGGGAAGATTGCCCGATTTATGCTGCTTTTCAGGATGGCAGCACCCATAGAGTCACCACCGAGGTATTTTGGCGTAAAGATGGAACGAGTTTTCCGGTTGAATATATCAGTACCCCGATGCGAAACGAAAAGGGCCAGCTCATTGGGGCGGTGGTGACGTTTCGCGATATCTCGCAGCGACGTTGGGCTGAGGAGGTCTTGCAACGAACCAATGAGGAGTTAGAACTTAAAGTCCAAGAGCGCACGGCCAAACTGCAAGAAGTCAACCAGCAATTGCAGGAATTAAGCGAGATGCGATCGCGGTTTATTTCAATGGTCTGTCACGAATTTCGCAATCCCCTCAATACAATCGCCCTATCTGCGTCCTCCTTACAACGCTACGACTCTCAGTTGACCCTTGCCGAAAAAGCCGATTATCTCTTGGCGATCGCGAATAATGTCGAGCGCATGACTCAGACGATTGATGATATCCTCACGATCGGCAAAATTGAGGCTAAGATCCTCGAAGTTTCGCCCAAGCGCCTCGATCTGGTCAAATTTTGCCGCAGTTTGTTGGCAGAGCGGGAGTATTATCGCCCGGTCTCTCCGATTGAATTTGTCTGTCGCAGCCGCCAAATTATTGCTTATTGCGACGAACAATTATTGCGATCGATTCTTGGTAACCTTCTCTCTAATGCCCTTCGCTATACTCCGGATGACAAAGGTATTCGTCTCAAATGTACCAAGCGACAAAATTATCTCATTCTCGGGGTTCAGGATGAAGGGATCGGGATTTTGCCAGAGGACAAACCTCACCTATTCGATCCATTTCATCGCGGACGCAATGTTAGTAATATTCCGGGAACTGGCTTAGGACTGAGTATTGTGAAGCAGTTTGTAGAGATGCAGCGCGGTAGTATTAAAATTCTCAGTCAAGTCGAGAGGGGGACGACTTTTACCGTGAGATTGCCGATGGAGTTTGAGATCGGCGATCGCTCAATATCGTACAATGAGAACAATCAATGAGAGCAATCGCATCCCTTCATGCAATCAAGGCTAAAAATGGTTATCGCAGCTCCAGAACCAAAATCAACTCTACAAACAACAGGCGAACAACGAGTCGTTTTCCGAGGAATTTCTTGGGATGCTTACCTGCAAATTCTCGCCGCGCTGCCGCGATCGCGCGGTTCTCGTTTGACTTATGATGATGGAATACTCGAAATTGCAATGCCGTTAGAAGACCACGAGTTTGCAGGACGTTTAATCGAACGATTTATCATTATTTTAGTGGAGTTGTTGGGTCTATCCGTGAAAACAATGGGTTCGACGACCATGAACTATTCCCTGTTAAGGAAAGGTGCAGAACCAGATAATGCCTATTACTTGCAAAATCAGCCTTTGGTGAAGGGACGAAATGTAGATTTTGCCCAAGATCCGCCGCCGGATTTGGTGGTTGAAGTCGATATTACTCACACGGATATTGCCAAAAATCAGTTTTACGCCAGCTTGGGGATACCAGAATTCTGGCGCTATGATGGGCAAACGTGGCGAATTTACTCTCTTGGGTCTGGTGTTTATGTAGAAGTCGATCGGAGTCCCACATTTCCACAAGTTCCCAAAGAGCGGTTGTATGAGTTTTTAGCAGTGGCGAAGGAAGATGAAATCGGGGCAATGCGAACTTTACGAACTTGGTGGGCAGCGCGATCGCGAACCGAGGGATAATGGTTACAAACAAGCTATCTCTATAGCAAAACCCCATAAATTATCGATGAGCGGAATAAGCAAGAGGCTTGTTTCTCTTCGCCAAACACGGGCATCCTGCCCGTTCCACAACAAAACTCAATGAATGGCATTTTGACCGCAATTCTCTTAAGCATTAAAATCCCGGAAACCGTTAGTTTTACAACTGCTTTATCGATCGGCTTAACTCTGTTTTTAACCCTGCTGGCGATCGCGAGTTTCCTGTACTTCCAGATCCCCAAAGCGATCGAGGAACTGGGGCAAAGGCTAAATTCTCCCGAACTGAAAGAGATATTTGAGAAAGTTGTTCTTCCTTATCAAAAGAGACTGAGTTGGCTTGCTCTCTTTATTACGATCGATTCAGTAATCCTGCCGATCGCCCTCCCCAATTGGCTGAAAATCTGGGAATTTCCCCTGAGTTTTTTCATTACTGTTAATATTACACTTCTTGGTTTTAAACTCTTAAATCATCTCTTTGATGGCTATCTGCTCGAAGTTGTTTTAGAAGATCGAAGTAAGATTAATAGCGAACTCCTCGCCCTCGCTGAATTCCTGACTAAAGCTGTTTTTGTCCTGATCGTTATCTTCCTCTTTGCCCAAACCCATCAGATTAACTTAATTGGTTTAATTGCCAGTTTGGGCGTGGTTGGAGCCGCGATCGCCTTTGCCTCCCAAAAGATTCTCGAACAAATTCTCTGGAGTATTGTTTTATACCTCGATCGCCCGTTTAATGTTGGCGATTACATTCACCTAGAAGGAGGAATTCTCGGTCAGGTGGAAACGACGGGATGGCGTTCGACCAAAGTTCGACTATCGGGAAAAAATACCTTAGTCATTGTCCCCAATAGTTCTTTAGCACAAACCAATATCGAAAATTTAACAAAAGCCAGACGCGCGGTTTTAATTGTCGATCTGATCTTTTTTAGAACCATGTCTGACGAAGAAAAGGCTCTAATTCGACAACTAATTTTAGACAGCACGCGGGAAATTTTAGGGATTGATTCCCAACTCACCCAGATTATGTTCCAAGATGAAATTGACGGGTCAGAACAGAAGCGCGTCCGCACTCAAGCCATTTTCTTTGTTTTGGGATCGGCGGAAAGTTCAATGGAATTACGCAAGAATCTTCTCGTTATCGCCCGTGCTAATATTATTGAAAAATTACGAAATTACGGCATTGATTTCAAATTTGAAGAGAAAATTGTCGATATTACTCAACCCATGCGAATATAGTCTCAATTCTTAATTCTTAATTCCTAGTTCTTAATTCTCATGAATCAACTCGATCCAGAAATTCTCAGAGAGGTTCTCGAACTCGCCCTGAGATTGGGATTATTTCTCGGAAGTGCGGCGATCGCGCCCATTATCGGGCGATCGCTACCCCAACTGTTGCAGCGCCTTTTACAATTCAATCAAGATTATACCGATATTAATCCCAAAGAAGTCTACGATCGCTATATTAAACCCATTCAAAACGCGATTTCAGTCATGGGTGCTCTCATTTTTATCGCCCTGAATTTGAATTGGTTGATTATTTATGACGAACTTTATACGTTTATTGGTTTTTTTATCTATTCTGCCTTATCGATTGGCATTCTTTGGTTTGCAACCCGAGCCACTCGACAAGTGATTCGGCAATCCGTGATTAGTTTGGTTAAGCGCTGGTTTGGAGAAGTTAACGAAATCGTTCTTGTTTTTGAAACACTGATTTATATTGTTATTGTTTTGGTTGCTTTGATACTTTTTGCGAGAGGTTTGCAACTCGATTTGTTTACCTTAAGCGCGAGTTTAGGAATTGGTGGGGTTGCCGTTGCTTTTTCTTCTCAGCAGGCTCTCGGACGGCTATTTGGAACCCTAGAACTCTATCTCGATCGTCCTTATTTACCCGGTGAATACATCCGCGTGACCTTTAATCCTTTTGCTGAAGATGTCTACGGTCGCATTGAATCGATTGGCTTGCGATCGACTAAAATTCGCGTTGTCGCCCGGAATACCGTCATGATCGTTCCCAATTCAATGATGGCGAGTTTAAATATTGAAAATATTAGCCGAGGGAAAAAAATAATGGCGATTTTATGTTTAGATTTTTTTAGAGGTTTAAAAGAAAGTGAATGTGCTCTCGTTCGACAAATTATTGAAGAGTCGAGTCTGTTTTTTCGCGATCTCGATCGCGCCAGCACTCAGGTACAATTTAGTCCCTCGGAACGATCGTCAGGAACGCGGGCGCGGGCTATCTTTTTTTTGACGGGATCGAGTAAAAATTCAGTCGATCTCCGCAAAAAATTGTTAGAATTAGCAAATGATGAGATCGCGCAAAAACTCGCTGCTTATAACATTACTTTTACAACCCCCGAACCAATTGTTTATATCGATTCTCCCATTTCCATTTAATTCATTAAATTAATTTATTAAAAATCACCAATTATTCATCCCCGATCTCGCCATGAACGAACAATCTTCTCCCGATCTCAATGTCCCACCTCCCGCGATCGCACCTGATGGCAGCGCATCAGATTCCTCTAAAAGCATACAAGAACAGCATATCGCTCTCAAACTAGAAGTCGAACAGATTTATCGGAAAGTGGATCGCCTGCGAACGGGATTACAAACCTTAGTAAGCGGTCTTGTGGTCGCCATTCTGATTTCGATTGGCGTTGCAACATGGTTCTCTTATCGTCTCTTACTCGAAGAAAAGAGAGCAGCACAACAAACAGAACAAACTTTAGAAGTACAGAAAGAAATGTCAGATCGCCTTGATGTTTTAAAAGAAAGAGTGGATAGCCAAGAACGCCAAATTATTCAGAATCGCGACCAAATTCCCCCCGATCTCAATCCTTTTATTGAAGAAAATCGCAGGCAACTCCAACAATTAGAAGAGAGAATTGAAAGACTTGGAAATTCACAGCCTGAAGGACAGCCTAATGCGGAAGAATAATGAACTCAATTCAAAATCAAAAATTCACCAATTCACAACTGGAATATCGCAGCATATAAGAATCCGTTTTCTTTGATTTAGGCTAAGATATGAGATGAGTCTCAACCGAGCGATCGCATTCTCAGAAGAATCTTTACATTAAATTTTGGTCATAAAAAATGTTCAAATCAATTGCTATTCCCACTGCTGCACTTTTAAGCCAAGTTCTACTGGCTAATTCTCCCACTTGGGCTAACGCACCTCGAGTCTCTCAAAATCGGATCTCTCAAGATCGAATCTCTCAAACTCAACTCGCTCAAAATCAAGATGTATTTCCGGGGGACTGGGCTTATGAAGCCCTGCAAAATCTCTCGCAAAACTATGGCTGCATTACCGGCTATCCCGATGATACGTTTCGAGGAGAGCGCTTTTTAACCCGCTATGAATTTGCGGCGGGTTTGGTGTCCTGCATTCAATCAATGGAACGCCGCATTCTCGAAAGTGGAGACTTTGCCACCCGAGAAGAATGGCAGGAAATGCAACAATTTTTACAAGAAAATTCTTCCAAACTCGAACTAGAAGAAACTCGCGTCGAAACCTTAGAACAACGTTAAGAGAACGCCCTATTTTGAAAGCAAAATTCACAATGCAAACATGAAACGCACTATTCTAATTGCCCTCGCGATCGCGGCGACGAATACGGCTTTTGTTTCTCGTTCCCTCAAAAGTCAAGAATTGCCCAGTCAAGCATTACCAACCGCTTTTCAAGGTCGCGCCCCGCGTATTGAAGACGTAAGAACCAGTTCGGCTTACACGTCCTCTCGTCGCGCCAAATACTATTTCACCCTGACTTTACCCGATACCTCAGAAACGCCTTTACAAAAAGTTATTGTTCAACAGCGCGGCGGGCAAGAACGCATTCGCTTTAAGCTGGAGGAAACAACCGCCTTTCTCGGTACATCTCGCGATCGCGGTGAACCCCTCGACATTCAAAGCGCAAGTTACGATGAATCTACCCTTGCCGTAACTGTCGAACTCACAGAAGCGATATCCCCCGGAACGACCATGAGCATTCGCCTCAAACCACGACGCAATCCACGCTGGGGCGGCGCTTACGGATTTGGCGTGACAGTTTTGCCCGCAGGTGCGAACGGACGGGAACTCTATTTAGGGGCGCGGAGAATATCGTTTTACGAACGCATTCGCCCGCGATATCGCTGGTAACTCGTGTCCCCTTGCCTATTGCCCCCTATCGAAATGGTGCTAAACTGAAGCCGAGGATAGAGAGAATAGATCGGAATTGTGCATCCAACCCCTAAACCTTCTCATTATCCAACAGCCATTTTACTCAGGAGAATATTATGGAAGTTCTCGGCTACACCCACATGGCGGTAACTTATGAAGAAACCGTCGGCCCTTTGGCAATTCGTTCGATCGCACTGCCTCGCAGATTGAGTTTAAAGCAAATCGGCAGTGCGATCGCGATCGCGGGTTTTCTTCTCTTTGGCGGTACGGCAATGATTGCTTCAACCCGTTCCAATATGACTCCGGTTCATCAAGAAGTTCCCGGTTTCTAAAAATTTCCCAAAATTTATACTTTTTTTTGACCCCCTAGCTTCCCGTTAGAGGGTCATTTCAATTTTCAACGATTAACAAGCATTCTAAAGAAATGTTGAAGTTCGTTGACAAATTGCGCTAGAGTATCTTCAATAATTTCTTATGTTTAATTGCTCTTGTCTTCAGCATTCCTCCTCGTCTGGCACGGCAGCCGCGATCGCCGTCCCCATTTGGCAATCTCCCAATTAACCGCCCTCATCGCGCAAGAATTGCAAGCGATCGCCCCCGTTTCTGCTGCGGGAAATACCCTGATTTTACCCCGACCCCCCCTAATCGATGCTGCGGCATTAGAATTAGGTTCTTTTCCCCTCAGCGAAAGCATCCTGCGCTTTGCCCGACAGGCTAAATCCCAAGGCTGTCAGCGCGTAAAAATTTATCCCTTATTCTTATTAGAAGGGGTTCACGTCAGGGAAGATATTCCCGCCGAAGTTGCCATCGCGCGATCGCAATTGCAGGGAGAAATTGAGTTAGAATTATTACCCCATTTAGGTTCGCGTTGGCAGGCAATCGAATTACTCGCGGGTGCTTTTTCTGCCCTTCCCGCCGGCGATCGCATTTTATTGGCCCACGGCAGTCGGAAGACATCGGCACAGCAAAGCATTGGCGAAATTGCCCGACAACTGAATGCACGACCCGCTTATTGGCGCGTTCTGCCGAATTTGGAAATGCAAATTTCCCATTTGGTAACGAACGAGCAGAAAGATATTGTCATTCAGCCCTACTTTTTATTTACAGGCAGAATTACCGATGCGATCGCCCGAGAGTTTCGCCGATTGCAGGAGAAATTTACCGACGCAAATTTATATCTGGGACAACCCTTCGGGGCAACGCCAGCATTGGCACGATTAATTCGCGATGGAATCGATTTATAATGTCAGAGCAGTCAACAACTTATATCGGAAAAGTGTACCTGGTCGGTGCGGGGCCGGGGGACCCCGGTCTGATGACCTTGAAAGGGAAAAGCATTCTTGAATGTGCGGATGTCGTGGTTTACGATGCTTTGGTCAGTCCGGCAATCTTGCAAGCAATCAACCCCCGAGCGGAGAAAATCGATGCGGGGAAACGCCGAGGGAGACATTCTAAATTACAGCAGGAAACAACGCAGATTTTAATTGATAAAGCCCGGGAGAATGCCATCGTCGTGCGTTTAAAAGGAGGCGATCCCTTTGTCTTCGGACGGGGAGGGGAGGAAATGGAAGATATTCTCGCGGCTGGCGTTCCCGTAGAAGTGGTTCCGGGGGTAACTTCCGGCATTGCTGCTCCTGCCTATGCAGGTATTCCTCTCACCCATCGCAATTATAGTTCTTCCGTGACCTTTGTGACCGGCCACGAAGCGGCGGGAAAATATCGCCCGCAGGTAGACTGGGAGGCGATCGCCAAAGGCTCGGAAACGATTGTGATTTATATGGGCATCCACAATCTCTCCACTATTACCGCTAGACTGCAAGAGGGAGGATTGAGTCCCCAAACCCCGGTTCTTCTGATTCGTTGGGGAACGCGCCCGGAACAAGAAGAACTGGCCGGCACCCTCGCGAATATTGTCGAACGAGTCACCAGTACGGGTTTTTCTGCCCCAGCGATCGCGATTGTCGGCAATGTGGTTAACTTTCGCGCAAGGATGGGAATCGAGGCAGAATTATAAAAAAAATCTGTAGAATTTTTCCCTTACCAATGACCGATTAATGGCATCATATTAAGATGAGAATCCCTTAATGATTCGTTATATTGGCTTCATCGAGCCAGTCATCATTCTCTTTTTATCAGAGATGAGAAGCCAAAAACCGAAGAAATTGAGGCGATGTCGTTCCCATAACAAAAAAATGGATCGAACAATCCATTGGAGGAGAAGAATGCGTTTTTTAAGATTTGCCGCGATCGCTTTAGCGGTCTTGTTATTCGGCTTGCAAATCGCCCCAGACATTGCTCGGGCGGTTAGTATTGATGAGGGCTATCGAACCGTGAAACTCAATAAAGAGGGTAGCACGGTTGTCATCACCAACGAACAATATGAAGATGGGAAGAAGCTCTTTAACGATACTTGTTCCCAATGCCACATGGCAGGAAGAACCAAAACCAATCCTAACATCACCTTAAAATTAGAAGATTTGGAAGGTGCTTTCCCGCCCCGGGATAGCATTGCGGGTATTGTTGATTTCATGAACGATCCCAAGACTTACGATGGAGAACTCTCCATTGATGTATTGCACCTCAGCACCAGTCGTCTCGATCTCTGGTCGGAAATGAGAAAATACGGCCAAGACGATCTCTATGATGTAGCGGGTTATATTCTCGTGCAACCTGCTTTACAGGGTTATATGTGGGGTGGCGGTAAAACCGTTAACTAATACGTTAAAAAACTGTGGGGTGTTGAGTTTGACTCGATCGCTCCTCCCTTATGATTAAAGCGGGATGTGGTTGTACCATATCCCCTTAATTTTTCAGTTATCAGTTATCAGTTATCGACAACCAATAACCAAAATGACCATTCGCGTTGATTTACCTCAGAATGCTTACGATGTCGCGATCGCCCAAGACAGCTTAGACGCGATCGGCGAACAACTCCAACCGCTAAATCTCGGTAAAAAGGCTCTCCTTGTTTCCAATCCCTCTATTTTTAAGCATTACGGGGAGCGGGTGCAAAAATCTTTAGAAAGTGCGGGGTTTGCCGTTTCTACCCATCTCATTCCCCCCGGGGAACGCTATAAAACCCTTAAATCTATCCAAAAAGTCTACGATACCGCCCTACAAAATCGTCTCGAACGTTCTTCGACGTTTATCGCCTTGGGTGGGGGTGTAATTGGAGATATGACTGGGTTTGCGGCTTCGAGTTGGTTGCGGGGGGTGAATTTCGTGCAAGTTCCCACATCTCTGCTGGCGATGGTAGATGCGGCGATCGGGGGGAAAACGGGGGTTAATCATCCCCAAGGTAAGAATTTAATCGGGGCTTTCTATCAACCCAAACTCGTGGCGATCGATCCCCTCGTTTTGAAAACTCTGCACCCTCGGGAATTTCGAGCGGGAATGGCGGAAGTGATTAAATATGGGATGATTTGGGATGCGGATCTGTTTGATCGCCTCGAAGCAGCCGATCGCCTCACCAGCTACCATTTTATCGATAAGGAATTATTGGAAATCATTCTACAGCGCTCTTGCCAAGCTAAGGCAGATGTGGTGAGCAAGGACGAAAAAGAAGCGGGGTTGCGTGCGATTCTCAACTACGGTCATACTATCGGTCACGCGGTGGAAAGTTTGACGGGATATCGCCAGATCAATCACGGGGAAGCGGTGGGGATCGGCATGGTTGCAGCCGGCGAAATTGCCTTGCAGTTGGGAATGTGGAGCGATCGCGAAACCAAACGCCAAAATGCTTTAATCGAAAAAACGGGACTCCCGACGAAAATCCCGGCGGATCTGGAGGTTGAGGCAATTTTGGAAACCCTGAAAAGCGATAAAAAAGTCAAAGATGGTAAAGTCCGCTTTATTTTGCCCGATCTCATTGGTTCGGTGAGTATCAGCGATCGCGTCGAGGAAGAAGTTGTCAGGAGTGCGATCGTCAATTGTCAATAAAAACCCCGGCTTTTGCCTTCAACAAAACGACAAAAATCCCCTAAACTGTATAATGGTTCATTCCTACCCGAGTACCCCGCATGGCATCGATTCGCGAACTGCATAAACAACTAATCCAGAAAGAGCGCTCTGCCGTCGAGATTGCCACAGAAGCCCTAGAACGCATTGACAGTCTCGAACCCCAACTCCACAGCTTTTTACACGTGATGGGCGATCGCGCCCTCGAACAAGCCAAAGCCGTTGATGCAAAAATTGCGGCCGGGGAAGCGATCGGACTGTTGGCGGGAATTCCCGTCGGGATCAAAGATAATATGTGTATGCAAGGCGTTCCCACCACCTGCGCCTCGCGAATTTTAGAGAACTTCGTCCCCCCCTATGAGTCCACTGTGACCCAAAAATTGCAAGATGCAGGGGCAATTTTAATCGGCAAAACCAACCTCGATGAGTTTGCGATGGGGAGTTCCACGGAAAACTCCGGTTATGGAAGAACCTGCAACCCTTGGGATCGCGATCGCGTCCCCGGTGGCTCTTCTGGCGGCTCTGCGGCGGCGGTTGCGGCGGAAGAATGTACGGTAGCATTAGGATCCGATACCGGGGGATCCATTCGTCAACCCGCGTCTCTCTGCGGTGTTGTGGGGATGAAACCCACCTACGGACTGGTTTCCCGCTTCGGTTTGGTGGCTTATGCGTCATCTTTGGATCAGATTGGGCCTTTTGGGCGTTGCGTGGAAGATGCGGCAATTTTGTTGGGGGCGATCGCGGGACGAGATCCCAAAGATTCCACCAGTTTAAAAGTAGAAGTCCCCGATTATGCTCAATTATTGCGCCCCAATTTCTACCCGAAAACTCGCTTGCGCATTGGCATTATCAAGGAAACCTTTGGAAGCGGTTTGGATTCTGTGGTGGAAAGTCGCGTCAAAGCAGCGATCGAGCAATTACAGCTTTTAGGGGCAGAAATTCAGGTCATTTCTTGTCCGCGTTTTGAATACGGATTACCCGCTTATTACATTATTGCTCCTTCGGAAGCCTCTGCCAATCTTGCCCGTTACGATGCGGTGAAATACGGCATTCGCGTACAAGAGGCCGAGAATCTCATCGATATGTATAAAAAGACCCGCGCGAAAGGATTTGGGACAGAAGTAAAGCGCCGGATTATGTTAGGAACCTACGCGCTTTCTGCGGGTTATTACGATGCTTATTACCTCAAAGCCCAAAAAGTTCGCACGCTGATCAAACAAGATTTTGACTCAGCTTTTGAAAAGGTCGATATCTTGGTTTGTCCGACTTCTCCCACAACAGCATTTAAAGCCGGAGAAAAAACAGACGATCCATTGAGCATGTATTTGTCCGATTTAATGACCATTCCCGTTAATTTAGCAGGTTTACCCGCGTTGAGTATTCCTTGCGGTTTTGATGAACAAGGATTACCCGTAGGTATGCAATTAATCGGCAAAGTATTGCGGGAAGATTTGTTATTACAAGTTGCCTACGCTTACGAACAATCTACGGATTGGCAGTCGAGTAAGCCTCCTTTAAAAGTTGAGGCACAAACGAAGAAGAAAAAGAAAAAATAAATGAATTAGAGTAGTTATCTATTTATCTCCGCTTTATGAAGTAAAGAAGGTGATAACTACTCACATCCAGATCGCTAAAGTTCTATTATTTAATTCCTTTACTAGACTTATGGAAATCACAGGAATAATTGAAGGTATTCAATATCAGGTAATTAGTACACAAAAAATAAGAACATTAGAATTTAATGATTTTGATATTAATGACGCACCATCAAGTTGTATTATTCGAGACAATGTAAATGAAATTGCACTAAGTAAGTGGGTTTCCCATAAAATAACTCGATCTTATCCATATGCAAGAGTTTACGACACTATTCAAAAAAATAAAAGATCAACTGTTATTCCTGTTATTAAAGATGAAGGAATTGATGGAGATCGTGATTTTATTCA
>JBCCVR010000082.1:0-29417 GCA_039194995.1 Cyanobacteria bacterium P01_E01_bin.42
CTTTTGTTGTGTCGCCCCAGTATGCGCTATTCTATCCAATTCCTCACAGATTAAAATTGACGGCGAGAAAAAATTAGGATTGCGATCGCCAGAAACAAAATTGTATAAGTCAAAGCATAAACTGCATTACTTAACAGTTCTGATAGTGGGGGCAGCAAACCATAAACGGCTTCATTTCTTAAATTAAACCTTGACAAATCAGGAATAATGAGGTAAAGATTCTTTGCAAGGGATTCGAGTTGAGGATTTTGGCTGAGTCGGCCCAAAGCGACTAAATCTTGACTCGAATGCCCCATTAAATAAATTCCCAACGATAGCATAACAGCAACCAAAGAATTGGTAAACGAGCCAAACATGAGAGCCGCCGCTATCAAAACCCCCATTTCCAAGAAGAGAAAGGCCAGGACGATCGCAAAATTACCCAAAGGGAATTCATCGCCATCGCCGCCCAAAATAAGACGATAAACAACACTAGTCCCAATCGCAAGAACGCCGACAACGCCCCACAATCCTAAATGCTTGCCCGCGATCGCTTCGGCTCGACTAATGGGTTTTGATAATATTGCCAAGACCGTGCGCTTTTCAATTTCTTTATTGATTAAACCCGTTCCGAGAAAGATAGCAGCAATGGCGCTACAGCCCGCGATCGTTCCCAAACCTAGATCGATAAACATTTTGGTTTCAGTTCCAGCAGCCACTTCCGGCAACCATCTCCTAGCAATCCCCAAAAATAAGGCGACTAGACCGAGAAAGTATAGAACGCGATCGCGGAGGGTTTCGCGAAATCCGTTGCTGGCGATCGCTAAAATTCTACCCGCATTCATCAAATCTCTAGTAATTTGCAGTAATTTACCCGTTTCCTATCTCTACAAGTATATCTCCTGTTGTCGAGTCGAGTCTTGCAACTTTAGCCGACCGCTTCCTTGGCACGGAACAAGGCTTGTAAAATCGGTTTTTTTGGTAAATTGGTTAAACTGACTGCAGCGACCTTGGCTTCCAAAACAGTGCGATTAGCGATCGTCAAAGCAGCCCGCTCGTTCTGACTATTAAACCCGATTATTACATGTCTCAACAGTCAAAACTATACGAAGGGAAAGCCAAAATTCTATATGCCACCGAAGACTCGGGCAGTTTGCTTGCGTATTTTAAAGATGACGCAACTGCTTTTAACGCCCAAAAACGAGGCACGATTCAGGGCAAAGGGGAAGTTAACTGTACCGTATCGTCCGTATTGTTTCAGTATCTAGAAGAGCGTGGCATTCCCACCCATTACCTCGAGCAAACCGCCCCGGATCGAATGCGAGTGCGTACCGTGCAAATTCTGCCCATTGAAGTCGTGGTGAGAAATATTGCGGCGGGTAGTTTGTGCAAACAAACTGGGTTGCCCCTCGGCCAGCCGATTCCCAACCCCCTCGTGGAGTTTTACTATAAAAACGATGACTTGGGAGACCCCTTGCTGACTCGCGATCGCATTTTGTTAATGGAACTTGCTTCGATGGGACAGGTCGAAGAAATGGTCGCTCTCGCTTTACAAATCGATCGATATCTGACAACGTTTTTTGAAGATTGCGGAATTACCCTCGTCGATTTCAAGATCGAATTTGGTTTGGATGCTTGCGGCCAAATTCGGCTTGCCGACGAAATCAGTCCCGATACCTGTCGCTTGTGGGATGCAGCCGAAAACGACCCCCAAAAGCGCGTGCTGGACAAAGACCGCTTTCGTCACGATCTCGGGCAAGTCGAATCGACTTATCGCGCGCTTCGAGAAAGAGTCCTGCAAGCATCGGGCATCGGAAATCGGGAACGAAGTGCCGATAACTGATAACTGATAACTGATAAACGATAACTGTTAAACCCTCATTGTATTGGTGTGTGGAAGTGCTGAACCGAACTAAAAAAATGCGCCTATCTCTCGTTCCCATCGTCGTTTTAACGGCCTCGACCACTCTAAGTGCCGCCGATTCTGCCTTGGGGATAACCAAGGAGGCGACCAAAGAGAAAGCTCCCTTAGCAGAAGATGCTCGGGTTGTAGATTCCCGCGATCGCCTCGAGGAGTTGCCACGGCACAAAACGCAGGAAAAATCCCTTGCCATCTTCGAGAGACAGCCAGAAGAACCCTTATCGGCCGATGAGTCGGCAATTCCGGAAACCGAAAATCTCGCGCTCGATCTTGATGCGTTAGACTGGCCCGAAGAGAGCCTCTGGGAAGCCGAGCCAACTTGGGAAAGTGAGAATCTAGAGATGGTAACGGCTCCCTCCGTCGGCAGAATTGCACCGAAAATTGAGGGACTCACCGAGTCAATTTCCCCCTTAGAATCTCAGCCTCAAGCAGAGGCAATGCCTCCAGAGCCAGGGATTTCTGCTTTTCCAGATATTTCCGTCCCCATCGCTCAATCCGACCCGGAATCCCCAGGAGAATTGGATGGGGATTTAGAATTGCCAGATTCTCCTTTAGACACTGATATTCCTACCGCCCCTCCCAGCGAGGCCGAACCCCAAGTCTTGGTTTCAGAAGTCGCCGTAGACGGCAGAGGACTCACCTCAGAACTCGAAGAACTCATTTACGACACCATTAGCACCCAACCCGGGCGAACGACCACCCGAGGACAACTGCAAGAAGATGTCAATGCCCTTTTTGCCACGGGCTTTTTTGCCAATGTCACCCAAGTTCCCGAAGATACGCCGTTAGGGGTACGCATTACCTTTCGCGTGGAAGTCAATCCGGTGTTGAGTCGCGTGGTGGTCAGAAACTTACCCCAAGGGATCGGCGAACCGGTTATTCCCCAAGAAACCATCGATGAAATTTTTGAAACCGGCTATGGCGAAACTCTCAATCTCCGCAATTTGCAAGAAGGAATCATCGCGTTAAACGAATGGTATCAACAGAACGGCTACGATCTCGCCCAAGTGGTGGACAGTCCCAATGTTAGCGATGATGGG
This sequence comes from Cyanobacteria bacterium P01_E01_bin.42, assembly GCA_039194995.1. Classification (GTDB taxonomy): domain Bacteria; phylum Cyanobacteriota; class Cyanobacteriia; order Cyanobacteriales; family Spirulinaceae; genus CCY15215. Next base: position 2,941 of record JBCCVR010000082.1, read on the forward strand.
GTTGTAACTCTTGTGGTCTCTGAAGGGGTTATCGAAGCCATTCAAGTTCGTTTTTTTGATGAAGAACAACAAGAAGTTGACGGTTTAACCCGCCCGTTTATTGTCACGCGCGAAATGCAGCTGGCACCGGGCACCGTATTCAAGCGGGAAACCGCCCAAGCCGACCTCCAGCGCGTATTTGGTTTAGGATTATTTCGAGATGCCCGCTTATCCTTTTCTCCCGGCACGAACCCCTCTCAAGTGATTGTCAATGTTGATGTGGAAGAAAGCAATACCGGCTCGATCGCAGCGGGGGCGGGGATTAGTTCCTCAACGGGTTTCTTTGGGACATTGAGCTACCAGCAGCGCAATGTTGGGGGGAACAATCAACAATTAACCGCCGAGTTACAGGTAGGGGAACGGGAAATCTTATTCGATATCAGCTTTACGGATCCTTGGATTGCCACGGATTCCAATCGCCTGTCTTATACCCTCAATGCTTTTCGCCGCCAATCAATCTCCTTGATTTTTGATGGGGGCGATACGGAAATTCGCTTGCCCAACGGCGATCGCCCCCGGGTCGTCCGCACGGGGGGTGGAATTACATTTAGCCGTCCCCTCTCCCCCGATCCCTTCACCCGACCTGATTGGACTGTTTCGGCGGGATTTCAATACCAAGGGGTTTCTCTGCAAGATGCCGATGGCGATCTCAGTCAGTTTGACAGTGAAGGCAATCTCCTCTCCTTCTCTCCAGGGGGAAGCGATGTTTTAGCCCTATTGCAATTTGGGGCGGTGCGAGATTTACGGAATAGCACCTTACAACCTACTGAAGGCTCGCTCCTGCGTTTGGGCATGGATCAGAGCATTCCCGTCGGGGCGGGGACGATTTTGTTCAATCGCTTGCGAGCCAGCTACAGCCATTACTTGCCCGTTGATTTTATTAACTTTACGAACAATCCCGATGCGCCTCAAGCTCTCGCTTTTAACATCCAAGGGGGAACGATTATCGGCGATCTACCCCCTTATGAAGCCTTTAGTATCGGAGGAGCTAATTCCGTGCGCGGGTTTGCCGAGGGGGATGTCGGTAGCGGTCGCTCCTATTTACAAGCCACTGCTGAGTATCGCTTTCCGATTTTGTCTTTCGTTGGCGGTGCCTTCTTTGTCGATTTCGGCACGGATTTGGGGACGGGAGACAACGTACCGGGCAATCCAGCCGTCGTGCGAGACAAACCGGGGACGGGATTTGGTTATGGCGTTGGGGTGCGGATTCAATCTCCCCTTGGACCGATTCGGGTGGATTACGGGTTTAATGATGATGGGGACAGTCGGTTGCACTTCGGCATTGGAGAACGATTCTAGTCAATAAACAATTATCAATTATCAATGGGGATGGAAAGGACTTTAGAGGCTGCATTTGAGCGATCGGGGGTGGGATTGCATTCCGGTCAAAGAACGACGGTTCGAGTGATGGGCGATCGCCCCGGGACGGGACGTTATTTCGTGCGGACGGATTTGCCCGGAAAACCGCAAATTCCCGCCCGTTTGGAGGCGGTGGTGCAAACAACGCTTTCGACGGAGTTAGAGGGAGAGAAGGGCGCGAAAGTTCGCACGGTAGAGCATTTACTGGCCGCTTTGGCAGCCAATGGCATCGATAATGCTCGCATTGAAATCGATGGGTCAGAAGTTCCCCTTTTGGATGGTTCGGCCAAAGCCTGGAACGATGCGATCGCGACGGTTGGCCCTCGAGAATTCCCCTCCAGCAAGCCCTCCGAAGAGTCTCTTCCGAGTCTCGTCATTCGCGAATCGATCTCCGTTCGCGAAGGGGATGCCTTTGTAACGGCGATGCCTTCTCAGGAAATGCGCTTTACTTACGGCATCGATTTTGCGTATGCTCCTATTGGCAATCAATGGCATAGTTGGAATCCTGAAAGCGAAGGTTTTACTCGCGAGATCGCTCCCGCCAGAACATTTGGCTTTGCCGACCAAATCGAACAGTTGCGTCAAGCCGGATTGATAAAAGGGGGAAGCCTTGATAATGCCTTGGTTTGCGATCGCGAACGATGGTTGAACCCGCCCCTGCGATTTGCAAATGAGCCAGCACGCCATAAACTTTTAGATTTAGTAGGAGATTTAAGCCTCTTGGGAAAATGGCCGCGAGGACATTTTCTGGCTTATAAAGCCAGCCATCACTTACACGTCCGACTCGCCCGGGCGATCGCGCAATCTTTGTAGGAGCGTTTTTCGCATTTCGTTCGTTTGCCTTCCTCATTGTCGCGATCGCGTTTAAGAATAAAAGCAAAAATAATGACCATCGCAACTGAAACAACCCCCAAAACAACCCCCGCACCCGAACTCGAAAATAACGGCAATACCAGCCAATTACCCGAACCGATTGTCATGGGGATCGAAGAGATTCAAGCTCTCCTTCCCCATCGCTATCCTTTTGCTCTAGTCGATCGCATTATCGAATTCGTTCCCAAAAAGAAAGCCGTCGGCATTAAAAATGTCAGCATTAACGAACCTTTTTTCCAAGGTCATTTTCCCGGCCGTCCCATTATGCCCGGGGTTCTCATCGTCGAAGCCATGGCTCAAGTCGGCGGACTCATCCTCAAAAAAATGGACGGTAGCGACGGATTATTCGTTTTTGCCGGGATGGATAAAGTCCGCTTCCGTCGTCCTGTTATTCCGGGCGATCGCTTGGTCATGACCGTGGAACTCCTGCGCACTCGAGGGGGCCGTTTCGGGAAATTACACGGACGCACGGAAGTTGACGGTCAATTAGCCGCAGAGGGCGAAATGATGTTTTCCTTGGTAGACTAATTCCTGAATGATGCAAGCTGAATTTGCCGGAGTAACGCTCTTGAAAACCTTAATTCACCCGAGTGCGGTCATTCATCCCCATGCCGAACTTCATCCGACGGTTCGGGTGGATCCCTATGCCATCATTGGCGAAAATGTAACAATCGGAGCGGGAACTCGCATCGGTTCTCATGTTGTCATTGAAGGTCCGACGGAAATCGGGGTAGACAATCACATTTTCCCGGGAGCGGCGATCGGACTCGAACCCCAAGATTTAAAGTATAAGGGCGGCTCGAGCTGGGTGAAAATCGGAGATGGCAATCGCATTCGGGAATATGTCACCATCAATCGCGCTACTGAAGAAGGAGAAGCAACTGTCATCGGCAGCAATAATTTAATCATGGCTTATTCCCATGTCGCCCACAATTGCCAAATTGGGGATAAGGTGGTGATTGCCAATAATGTTGCCTTGGCGGGTCATGTCGAGATCGAATCGAAAGTCACGATCGGCGGCGTACTGGGCATTCATCAATTCGTCCGCGTCGGGACAATGGCCATGTTGGGGGGGATGAGTCGCATCGATCGCGACGTTCCTCCCTATATGCTGATTGAAGGGAATCCGGGACGGGTGCGATCGCTCAATGCGATCGGTTTAAAACGGAGCGGTTTGGAGAACGACGAAATGAGCGTTTTGAAAAAAGCATTTCGGATGCTCTATCGTTCGGATCTTGCTTTTAACCAAGCTGTTGAGGAGTTAGAGTTACTGGGAGATCATCCTTATTTAATTCATTTACAAAAGTTTCTACAAGCATCCCTCGCCCCCGATCGCCGAGGTCCTATTCCGGGCAACAAAAAGTAAAGGGCTAAGAATAGGCGTTCAAACATAGGAGCCAAATAACCAATAACCAAAGTATGCGTATTTTTATCAGTACGGGTGAAGTTTCAGGAGATTTGCAAGGCTCTTTATTGATTAAAGCCTTGCAGAGTCAAGGACGAGAACGCGGAGAAGATTTAGAAATCGTTGCCTTGGGCGGCGATCGCATGGCCGAGGCTGGGGCGACTTTAATTGCTAATACCGCTCATATCGGTTCGGTGGGACTTCTTGAAGCCTTGCCTTTTCTCTGGGAAAACGGGAAAGTACAACGGGAAGCCAAACAATATTTACAAGAGAATCCCCCCGATATTGTTATTCTTATCGATTATCAAGACCCGAACTTAGCAATTGGCTCTTTTTTACGAACAAAATTTCCCGACGTTCCCATTATTTTTTTCATTGCCCCCCAAGCATGGGTTTGGTATCCCCTCTCCAGTAAGATTGAAACGTTAGTTCGCATCACCGATCGCATTCTGGCCATTTTTCCCGCCGAAAAGAAATTTTACGAACAAAGAGGCGTTTCTACAGATTGGGTGGGTCATCCCCTCATCGATCGCATCCAGACGGCACCGACGCGAGAAAAAGCGAGATTTCGCTTGGGAATCCCCCCAGAACAAACCGCGATCGCTCTTGTTCCCGCTTCTCGCCAACAGGAAATTCAGGCGCTCCTGACCCCTATTTTTACCGCCGCCCGCCAATTACAGGAGAAAATTCCCACAGCCCATTTTTGGATTCCCCTCTCTTTAGAACGCTATCGCAGGGCGATCGAGGAAAAAATTAAAGAATATCAACTACAAGCAACAATATTAACTGGAAAAACCTTAGAAATTTTAGCGGCTGCGGATCTGGCGATTACCAAATCGGGAACCGTTAACTTAGAGATTGCCTTATTCAATGTTCCCCAAGTCGTTGTTTATCGGGTTCATCCCCTGAATATGTGGATCGCTCGGAAAATATTTAATTTTTCGATTCCTTTTATGTCTCCAGTCAATTTAATGAATATGGAGGCGATCGTACCGGAATTTTTTCAAGAAGAAGTCACAGCAGAGAATATTTTTACTGAAGCATTCGATTTATTAGAAAACCAACAAAGACTAAAATCAATTCTTTCGGGATATCAAAGGATGCGATCCAGTATGGGAAAATTTGGCGTGTGCGATCGCGCCGCCCGAGAAATTTTAAAATTTATGGATTAGAAGCCAAACAACAAATAACCAACAACCAATAACCAGTAAAAAATGTCAAAACGCCTAATTTCGCTTGATGTTTTCCGAGGAATCGCGATCGCGAGTATGATTCTCGTTAATAATCCCGGCAGTTGGGGTCATGTTTATCCCCCGTTACTTCATGCAAAATGGCATGGTTTCACGCCGACGGATTTAGTATTTCCTGCTTTTTTATTTATTGCGGGAACGGCGATGGCATTTTCACTGCGAAAATATATCGATGTCAAAAAAGAAAATTCCGAGCCAATTACATCTCAAGTTTATTGGCGCATCGCTCGGCGTTGTGGAATATTATTTTTACTGGGTTTATTATTAAATGGATTTCCAAATTATAATTTGTCTGAATTGCGCATTATGGGCGTTTTGCAGCGAATTTCTGTTGCTTATTTTTGCGGAGCAATGGCAGTTTTACATTTATCTCGCAAGCAATTATGGGGTTTATCGGTTTTGATTCTCCTGGGGTATTGGTTACTGATGACATTGATTCCCGTACCCGGAATTGGTGCCGGAGAATTAACCCCGGACGGAAATTTTGCCGCTTATTTAGATCGTTTGATTTTAGGAACGCAACATTTGTACAGACAGCAGGCTTTCGATCCGGAAGGTCTATTCAGTACCTTACCTGCAATTGTTACGGTTTTGTACGGGTATTTTGCGGGGGATTGGTTGCGATCGCAACCGCAAAAATCAAATACGAGTTTGGGGTTAGTTGCTTTTGGTATTGGGGGATTAGTATTAGGATCGCTATGGGGAACATTTTTTCCGATTAACAAGCAACTTTGGACAAGTTCCTATGTGTTATATAGTGCGGGTTGGTCGTTGCTTTTATTAGCCTTGTGTTACGAATTAATCGAGATTCGGAAAATCAAACGGTGGGGTTTTCCCTTCCAAGTCATGGGACTGAATGCTATTTTTGTCTTTGTCGCTTCTGGTTTTGTCGTCCGCATTCTCTATCGGACTAAAATTGGTACGGGAGAAGATGCCCCGAGTACCTATGCTTGGTTATATCGAACTTTATTTCAACCTTGGGCGGGAGATTTAAACGGATCTTTATTATTTGCGATCGCCAGCGTTCTGTTCTGGTGGATCATTCTCTACATCATGTATCGCCAACGCTGGTTTATTAAGATTTGATTTTTGTTGTTTGTTATTAGGCGAGATGTTACCTTTAGCTCCAATATCCTTGTTGAATGAGTTCTTGAAGAGCGATCGTATAATTAGTCGGAGAGTATAGCGCTGTTTTCATTAAAGAAGTGGCATCGAAATTAACAATCTTGTCGTGTTTTTCCGAGATGGGTTTGATGCCGCAAGGACTCCGATCCCATTCGAGGATTTGACAAAAGCGCGTTAAAACTAAATCTTCGCAATTGTAAATATTAATCAATTTTCCTTCCAATCTTGAAGCCGCCGTCGCCCATTTTCTGACAATATCGCGGCGAATTGTCCCCCCCAATAGTAAAACATTGTTGAGTCCAATTTGGGCTTCAGACCAATCTCTCATGGTATAATAGGCAATTCGAGCGCCGACCGAAAATCCCATTAAAGAAACTCGCGTTAAATCCCGCTCGGAAATTAGTTTGGGTAAGTAACTTTTACCAACTCTTCTAACATAATGCTTGTGCTTGTGCCAGTAGGCGATCGCGTCGGTTTCCAAGCGAGCCAGATCCTCCAAAGAAGGACTAAAGTTCGAGCGATCCCACCAAAGTGCGTAGATCGAACCCTGCCATCCGACTTGACGAATAACTTGCCACCATTGGCGATTATCTTCTGGATTGTGGATGTGTTCGGAAATGCGTTCGGAGAGAGAACCATCGATAAAAATCAATGATTCGGGATTTCCTAACGATGGTTCGATTGGGATTAAGTAAGGCTTTTCCATACTTAAATTATATCACTTGTTGGGTTTTAAGCAGCGCGATCGCTCTGCTAATTATTCAATTTCATTACCAAATTTCTATCACGCCAATCAATGAAATACTGGATTGAAAGTTGTGCCGTCACTCGTCGGATTTTAACGGAATTATTGCGCCGCCGTCGGAGTTTGTGGTTTTGGCTTTTATTTCCCGTTACGGTTCTTTTATTGAATGGCTATATTTTAGCAGAACGCTCTCAACTCCCGTTCTCGATGGCGTTAAGATTTGCCGCACCTTCTACCCTCATTGGCGTTGCGCTCTTTTTTAGTTGTGTCGGCGGAACAGTGGCGATTATCGTCTCGGAACGAGAACAAAAAACTCTAAAGCGTCTATTCTTATCTCCGTTAAGCGGAACGTCTTATTTTTTAGGAATTTGTGGAGCGCAGGGGGCGATCGCGATCGGGCAAAGTTTGGTTATCTATACCTTATCGGTTTCCTTGGGGGCGGCTTGTACGGGATCTTTACTCCTCGCACTTTTAATTCTTTTTCTGAGTATTATGAGCTATGTGGGCGTGGGTTTTATTTTGGGGACTCAACTAGCACAAAGAACGGAAGATGTCAATACATTAGTTGCTGCTTTTGGCGTTCCTTTGTTAATTATTGGCGGCTCCTTTTTCCCCACCCAGATATTTCCAGACCGACTTTTGCAAATTGCTCGTTTTAATCCGATTTTTCATATGAATGAGGCTTTGGTGAAAATTTGGGCAGAAGGTGCGGGGGTATTGGGAATCGGTTGGCATTTTGGGTTGCTTTGCGGTTTTGCCGCGATCGCGATCGCCAGTGGCTGGTTTTCCTATCAAAAGATGCTCGCCCGAGAAAGAAGGCTTTGATTATGATTTTGAGTGGCTTAAAGCCCGATCGTTTCAACGAATAACGATCGACTGTTCGAGCAAGCAGGCGGCTTGGTATGCTGAGAGAGAGCGGCCCGAAAAAAGAGGAGGTTCGGATGATTCGGGGGACGACCATTGAAGTCAAGGTGAATCGAGTTGTTGATGGAGATACAGTTCGCGTTTTTCTTCCGGGGGTGGAGAAAGATGAATCCCTGCGACTGCTGGCGATCGATACCGAAGAATCAAATGCGGGGAGTAGTAAGGCTGTTACTCCTTGGGGCGATCGAGCCAAAGAACGGGCAGAGGAACTCTTTAAGCCTAATGATACCGCTACAATTGAATTTCCGGGCAATGAGGATATTGAAACCTGTCTGAAGCGCTATCGCGGTAATTTTGGACGCTTGTTGGTTTTTCTGCATAAGGATGGCGTTGATTTTCAAGAGCTAGCGATCGCTGAAGGATACAGCCCCTATTTTGTTAAATACGGTAATGCAATTTTCCCCGATAAACACGAACGATACGTCCGTGCAGAACGTCTGGCACAACGAAAAAACCTTGGCATTTGGAATCAAATGGCAGTTAATCAAGCAGAAATACAAAATTATGCGGCTTTGGGAACTTGGTGGCAACTGCGGGCGAAAATTATTGACGAGTATCGGCGCATCAAACCTTTACACGAAAATTTGTTTAACTCGCGTTTGGATTTTCCCATTTTGCTCGAAAAAGCAACGAGTCACGAAAAAGTGACTATTTTTACGGAATTGCGATCGATCCGCCGCATTTCCAAACATAGCGGTTTGATCAAAATCGGCTCGGTTCAGCATCCGTTTAGTTTATTTTTACCGGATCTTGATTCTGAAGTCGGACGAGAAACCGTTGCTCTTTTAAATTCTCGTTATATTTCTCAAGAAAACGACCACCCCCGCCGGAGCTATGCTTATGTGACGGGAGATTTAAGATTATTTAAAGATGCTCCGCAAATTTCTCTTCTTAAGCCAGAACAAATTACTGACGAAATGCCGAGTAAGAATTGAGAATTACCAATTACCAGCCGGTAATTGCCGAGATCGCTTCTTCTTTGACTTCAGATTGCTCCGAGGTGGTGGGTTCATTCATGCGAAATTCCGTGCAGAATGTTGCAGTATTAAATCCTCCAAATCGTTGTACCGTACTCGTCCGCAGGCGTAAATCGGGAGAGACAAACCAAAACCGCTCGCTTACGCTCATGGTGTCATAATCGGTGATCAGGTTCAAACCGTCCTCTTCATCCATTTCATAATTGCCAGCAACGGGGACAATTTCCGCATATCCCCTCTCTCGCAATAATTGACCTTTGCGAGGATTCTCGACATCGGGAATGAGGGCGAAAACCGTATCTCCTTTATGATCTTCTCCTTCTTTGTCCCACGCCATTGCGCCATCCCAACAAACGAAAGCACCACCGATCGCTAAACTCGGATCGACTTCGTGCATTTGGCAAATTTCGGTAATTCTAGGGTGTTCTTTAGAAAGAAACTCTACTGAAATATCAGAACCTCCGCTTTCAGCACGGCGAAAGGGTAAATGATGGGTCGTGCGTTGAGAAATCCATTTTCCCGCACTCTGCTGAAAGAATTCTTCGGCATCTTTAATCTTTTTGTCGTTCATGCTTTTGCCTCTTACAACCGAACAAGTCTGGAGCGAACAGTTAAGAAATAATCTTAACATCTTTTTTCATCTCGTGCAAAACTTGAAAGCCTTTGCGCCTCAGTTTTTCTCATACAATTCTCGTCCGATCGCGGTGCTGAGTTCTGGGTGTCCGGCTTCAATTAGGGCGCGATCGCGAATACGACAAGAATCGCACAAACCGCAGGGAGTTTCTCCACCTTGATAGCAAGACCACGTTAAAGCGATCGGGACGTTTAATTGTAGGGCGCGTTTGACGATATCGACTTTAGAATCTTGTACGAGGGGGGCAATTAATCGAGGTGCTTTTCCTTCTAATCCAGCTTTGGAAGAAAGAGCCGCTAAGGTTTGATAAGCCTGTAGATATTCGGGACGACAATCGGGATAACCGGAGTAATCAATCGCATTAATTCCTAAATAAATGGCTTCGGCTTCTTTAGCTTCGGCAAGAGAAAGGGCAATGGCCAGAAATACGGTGTTTCTACCGGGGACGTAGGTGGAGGGAATAACATTCGCTTCTACCCCTTCTTTGGGCAATTTTAAGGTTGTATCCGTCAAGGAAGAACCGCCCCATTGTGCCAAGTTTATATCAATGATAAAATGTTCTTGGATATTAAAATGAGCGGCAACTTTTTGGGCGGCTGCGAGTTCTTTTTCATGTCTTTGACCGTAACGGAAAGAGAGCGCGATCGCTTCATATCCTTCTGAAATTGCGATCGCCGTGCTGGTCGCCGAATCCAATCCCCCAGAGAGTAACGCAATGGCTTTTTTCATGAGTTTTTTTAGCTCTTATTTGCTGGCAGTAATAAAGACGAAGCGATCGTTAAATTTTAAAATAGTATCGGGATATTTTTCTTTGATTTCCTCAATTCCTCGGGCGATTTCCTCATCGGTAAAGTGACGAAAGAGGGACATATAGCGCATTTTAACCATATTGAGATAGCGATCGCGATCGATGGCAACGGGGAAATCAACTAGATCGGTTGCGATTTGAAAACCTGCATTTTTTAGTTGTTCTTCCAAGTCGCGATAATTGGGTTGACCTTTTTCATAGCGTTGCAATGCGGTGGTAAATAAAGGATATTCAATGGTCGGAGGAAGTAAGAGTAAAAGAAAAATTCCCCCCGTCGGTAACTGGCGATAGAGATTGGCAAATAAACGCTCTTTTTCAGGGATATGATGAATGGCTTCTTTCATCACAACTTTGTTATATTCTCCCAGTTCTTCGGTAAAAATAACGGCATCTTGACAGCGAGTTTCAATTCGTTCCGAGTTGACGCAATCGAGCATTTCTCGGGAAGGATCGACGCAAATTATTTTACGATCGGGTTGTAACAAGCGATCGATCGCTTTGGTATACAGTCCCGTACCTCCCCCCAGATCGACAATGCGATCGCTCGTTTTGGCTTGCAAGCGATCGCAGATTGCTTGCGCCATTGCGGTGATAAATTCTGGCGAATAGCTCCACAATTCATCATAGTTATTGGATAAATTTCGGTAGTGTTCGGTAACGCGGTCTGCCATTTTTTTAATGAGCTTTAATAAATTCTCTGGATAGTATTTTAACAAATATTGACAATCTTTGTAAACTCATGCAACATGGAAGTGCTGCCGAATACAATAACGATGTACGTGTTGCTAAGAGATATCGTACTTTTGGACTTCGAGCAAGCCGAACGAGGAAAATTAAGCGATCGCGCTTCTGGAGACATTATAGTAACTGCAAAGGTTTTGACGATTAAAAAAAATGTCTGAATCTTGACCAATTTTGGCTTGATTTTTGTTTAAGTCCTGTTAGAAAAAATACGGAATTCGTTAAAAATGGATTCAGCATTGAAAACAATAGCATTAAAATTGCTTGAAGAAGCGACGGGCTTAAATTTTGTTTTTATTCCTACTGGTTCTTATCGAGTCGGTATTGCTAAAGAGCAAGCACGGGTTATTATTTCACCAGAAGAGTTAATCGACGATAGTCCTACTCGGTATTACTGCGATCGCGCGATCGCACATTTTTCGGAACGTCGAGTTGAATTGCCGGGTTTTTGGATTGCAACGGATTTATTTCGCCTGAGTCACTGGCAGCAATTACAACAATCTGCTTTTGCTTCGTACTTTAGAAATGCTGGTTCTCCGCAGTACGAAGAAAACTGGGTGCATGATATTCGCTGTGGAATCAACAGGGGTTTTAAGCAGTTTCCTAAAGATAGAATGGAAAGAGATCCTGCTGTGACAGCAACTTTTGAAAAAAGTAGCGATTTTGCTCGAATTCTGGGGCTTAGATTACCGAATTGGGCTGAATGGGAGGTAGCAGCAAGGGGACCCGAAAGTTATTTATTTCCTTGGGGAAATACTTTCGATGTATATCGGGTACAATTATCTTATTTGAACTATGGTTATACTTGGGAAGATCCTCAAAGTATGATGGGTTTGTACCGCGATACTGCCGATATTAGCGGTCGTTACTGTAGAATTGATGACTTTGGCGAATATGCAAATGCAACTTCACCTTTTGGAATCAAGGGATTGATGTATTGGGGGTTAGAATGGAATACAAGGGGATATAGCAGAGTCATGCGATCGCTTCTCGATTGTGGTGTTGGTCGCGCCCCAGCTAGTATATCGAGTAGTGAATCTCAAAATAATGCTTTGGGAAGGAGCAATCACCGAGCATTTTCTGGTGTACCTTTAGCTGCCTTTGCAACTCCCGAAATTTGCGGTCAACTGGCTGCATTTCGTTTTGTGTATATGCCCACGAGTCCATCAACATTCATTCTTTGAATATTATCTTTGATTTCTCTCGAAACCCCAATTCTGATGATATCTTAAGAAAAAAATCGTTCTACCAAACAATCGAACTCTGGTAACAAAGGACTGGTTAGAGAATCTTTCTCGAACAATGTAACGGCTAATTTTAAAATGCCATTCTCGCGGCTATAAACTTGCACCGATCGCGTTTGACGATCGCATATCCAATATTCTTTTACACCCCGGCTAGAATATAATTTTAACTTGGCCTCATAATCTCGCTTGCGCTCTGCGGCACTCTTCGATAACACTTCTACCGCTAAATCTGGCGCATCAATGAGATGTCCCGCATCGTCTAAAATATCACTTAATCGTTCTCGATCGACCCAAACCACATCGGGTATGACGCTATCTTCTTCAGAAAAAATGACACTGGGTGCGGTTGCTACTTCTCCTAACCCTGTTTGTTCGCACCACAGGTTTAATCGCGTTGAAATATTTACGGAAATTCTTTGATGTCTCCAATGGGGTGCTCTGGTCACAAAAAGTTCTCCTGCAATAATTTCATAGCGTTTCCCGTTTTCTGGAAAAATTTCCAAATCGGCGATCGTCCAGCGAATTTTATCGGGGGTTGCAGTCGTCATTGTTTTATGAGGTAGCCGTATTTTTTATTATATTGATGCAAAAGCCAATTTTACTTTAACAATTGTAAATGCTTTTGTACTGGTGCCAAGGTGTTTGCAGCCGCAATGCCACTCGCCGCTACCGCAGGCACGCCGATACCGGGAAAAGTGGAAGCACCACAGAGTAATAATCCCGGTAAAGGCGTGGTGGCACTGGGAAACACCCCTTCGGTGACGGGAATTTCCGGGCCGTAAGTGCCGCGATGGATATTGAGGAAACGTTCGTGAGTGAGAGGCGTACCGATCAGCGTCAGTTCGCAGCGATCGCGAATATCGGGAATAACTCGCTCTAATGCCTGCCAGCAGATTTGCGATCGCGTGGTTTTCTGCTCTTGATAAGCAGCACTGCGGCGATCCATCCCTTCCCAGAGTTCGTAGGGTTCGGTTGCGGGGGTATAAACGTGAATGGCGTGCTTTCCGGGCGGTGCGAGACTGGGATCGAGTAGGGAAGGAATAGAAATGGCAATGACGTTTTGCGGCGCTTTGACTCCCTTTCCCCAATCTTCGACAAAAATATAGTGACAGTGCAAATCTTCGGGAAGTCCTGTCCCGTCAATGCCCAAATGCAGGTGCATGAAACTGGGACAGAGGGCAGTGCGATCGCGTTCTTGGCGAAAAGCGGCGGGAATGGCGCGATCGTCTAACAATGCGAGGGTATCCCAAATGGAAATATTCGAAATAACTGCCCGTCGTGCTTTGATAACTTCTCCCGATTTTAACCTCACGCCCGTCGCGCGATCGCCATCGGTCAAAATCTCCGCAACTCTCGCCCCTAAGCGCAATTCTCCCCCATAACGCTGCATTCCCCGTACCAACGCATCCACGATCGCCCCGCTTCCCCCCATCGGGTAATCCAACAACACCTCGGGGCGATACCATTCGGCAAACATAAACGCCATTTCCGCCGCACTCGTTCCCTTGGCAGGCAAGCCCGAGAGGAGAAAACAAAGCAGATCCAACCAGTCGAGGAGAAAGCGATCGCTCACCACCCCCTTTAAAATTCCCGCAAAATCTCCCGCCAGTTGCAAGGATGCGCCCAAATGGGGCAACATGACCGGGAGATAGCGCCCCAATGTTAAAATTGCCCCCAAATCGTAGCGAACGGCAGCAGAAGGAAGAGCGAGGGTCGCTTCTCCGAGGGGCTTCATCACCTGTTGCAGTTTTCGCCACTGAGAAACTGCCTCTTTGCCTCGCAATTGTGCCAGTATCTCTGCAAAAGCATCCGCACCGATAGGAGCGGGAAAATCTCCTTCGGGCAAACAACAGCCCCAAGTATCGTAGGTTGCCCAGTCAATATCTTCCCCGATCGCGTCAAGGACAAATCGCAAGGGGTTGCTCGAGGGGCTATAGGATAAGCCAGAATAGAGGGAGGGGCCCGAATCAAACGTAAAATCATCCCGTTGGAAACTGTGGGCGGCTCCCCCCGGAATAGTATGACTTTCGCAGGTCAAAACCTCAAAACCATAACGTGCCAGCATAGCGGCGCAACTCAAGCCCCCGATACCGCTCCCAATTACGACAACATCAACATCACTCATTATCCTAAAAATCTTTGAATTGTGAATTACCGATCGGCTTTTGCTTTACAATCCTCGATTAAAGCGATCGCGCTGCTGACGCTTTCTGGGGTGATAACCACCAAACCGCCATCGCCGACCTGCTCCAATCCCTTGAGAATCGCCTCTTTTTCATCCAAAATTATCTCATAGCCCGCATCGTCTTTTTCCTGTACGATACCTTTCGCGATGAGATCCGCCACTTCTCCAGAATCTCGACCGCGCCTGTCATAATCTTCTTTAATAATGGTGCGATCAAACATCTGCGCCGATAATTTGCCCAACAAAATGAGGTCTTCATCTCGGCGATCGCCGGGGCCGCCAATGACTCCCAATCGCTCGCCTTCCCAGTTCTTGACAAATCCGCCTAAGGCTTCGTATCCGGCGGGGTTGTGGGCGTAATCGATGAGAGCGTGATACCGTCCCAAGTCGATTAAGTTCATGCGTCCGGGGGTTTTTTCCGTGGACAGGGTAAACGTTCTGACCCCTTGGCGAATGCTTTCGATATTGACCCCCCGGGCAAAAGCCGCCAAACAGGCAGCTAAAGCATTAGCAATCATAAACGGAGCCATTCCCTTCAGGGTAGCGGGAATATTTTTCGCCGCTTCAATGCGCAGTTTCCAATCTCCTTCAATAATTGTGAGATATCCATTCTCGTAAATGGCCGCCAACTTGCCGCGACGGGTATGCTCTTGAATGATGGGATTGTCGGGATTCATGGAGAAATAAGCCACTTTGCTCTTGACTTTTTCCGACATTGCTGCTACGAGGGGGTCGTCGGCGTTGAGAACCGCATAGCCTTCTGGGGCGGCGACTTCTGCCACCACGGATTTTACCGAGGCCATCTGTTCGATGGTGTCAATGTCCCCGAGTCCGAGGTGATCCGCCGCTACATTGAGGACGATGGAGACATCCGAGCGATCGAACGCCATGCCCGATCGTAAGATTCCGCCCCGTGCCGTTTCCAAGACGGCAATTTCGACAGTCGGGTCTTTTAAAATGAGTTTGGCGCTTTGGGGTCCGGTTGTATCTCCCGCTTCCACCAAATAATCTCCGATATAAATGCCGTCGGTGGTGGTATAGCCCACGACTTTCCCGGTTTGTTGGAGAATATGGGCAGTGAGGCGCGTGGTGGTGGTTTTGCCGTTGGTTCCCGTGATGGCAACGATGGGGATGCGAGGGGAAGTGCCTTCGGGATAGAGCATATCGAGAACTGCCGCGCCGACATTGCGGGGCAACCCCTGACTGGGGGAAGCGTGCATGCGGAAACCGGGGGCGGCGTTGACTTCTACGATTACCCCATCGGTTTCCCGCAGGGGTTTGCTAATATCCGATGTCACCACATCGATCCCGGCAATATCCAAACCAATGGTTCGCACAACCCGTTCGGCGATCCAGATATTCTCCGGGTGAATCTCATCGGTGCGATCGATGGAAATGCCCCCAGTGCTTAAATTTGCCGTCGCCCGCAAATAAACGCGATCGCCCTTGCGAGGGACGCTATCCAAGTTATAGCCCTGTCGTGCCAAGACATCGGCGGCGGTTTTATCCAGTTTGATTTTCGTCAGGACGTTATCGTGACCGTCTCCCCGCCTCGGGTCTTGGTTGGTGCGATCGATCAGTTCGCTAATGGTGCAGCGATCGTCGCCGACAACGTGGGCGGGAACTCGTTCGGCAACAGCCACAACCTTTCCTTTAATGACGAGAATTCGATGGTCGCTACCCCTGTAGAAGCGTTCGACGATGACGGATTTGGTCTTAGAAGCCTCGCTGGCCAGATCGTAGGCTTCTTCCGCTTCCTGTCGGCGTTGGATATCGATGGTAATGCCGCGCCCGTGATTGCCGTCGAGGGGCTTAATCACGATGGGATAACCCCCTACATCCTCGATCGCGTCTTGGAGTTCGTCAAAATAGCGAATGACGGTACCTCGGGGGACGGGAATGCCTGCATCTCGTAAAACGGTTTTCGTTCCTTCTTTATCGCAAGCCAATTCGACAGCGAGAATGCTGGAATAATCCGAGAGAGTGGCTTGAATTCGTTTTTGATTCACGCCGTATCCCAACTGAATCAAGGCTCTCGTACTGAGGTGCATCCAAGGAATGCCCCGCTCTTCCGCTTCGGTAATAATGGTTTCCGTACTAGGACCCAAGGAAGCATTGCCCCATAATTCTTTGAGGTCGTTGAGGTCTTGCTGGAGTTCTTCTTGAGGATAGCTTCCCGTATTGACAATACTCTGACAGATGCGCACCGCAGCGCGTCCGGCATAGCGTCCCGCCTGTTCGTCGATATATTCAAAGACAACGTTATACACGCCCTGTTCCGAGGTCTGTCGCGTGCGCCCGAACCCAACGCGCATTCCTGTTAATTCGAGGAGTTCGAGAGCGACATGTTCGATAATATGCCCCATCAATGTACCCTCTCGCAGGCGTTCGAGAAATCCCCCGCGATGTCCGGGAGAGCAATAATGTTCGACTAACGTGGGTAAAAGCGATGTCAATCCTTCATAAAAACCCGGTATCGTGTTGGAGTAACGTTCGTCTAAGTCCTCCAAGTCCAAGCGCATGACGATTAACTTGTGGTAACGAATGCTCCAATAGTTGGGGCCGCGCAGGGTTAGGGTTTTAAGAATTTTCATAGACCTTTGATGGGGATTTCAGGGGAGATGCAACGTTGTGACTCGGCGATCCGCCAAAGCTAAGTTTCTCTTGTTAAAAACATAGAAAACTGTTCGTGAAGAACAGTTTTTGATTTGAGAATGGGGAATGAAAAATATTCGTAGTAGTCTTGAATTTGACGATCGTGAATTCATTGTTGAATTCATGCTCTATCTTTCCTCGGTGAGGGGACGACGTTGATAGATATTGTAGCGATCGCCGTGACAGAGGACGTGAATTCTCAAACCGTGCAAGCTCAGGGGATCGCTGACATCCACATTGAGTTGATTGGTGTGGGAGAGATATTGCGCGTCGATCACATTTACGGTGCCTTTCCCCAACACTTGAATCCAACCATCTTGCTCGAACATGGCGCAGGTATCCTCATCAATGCCAATACCGAGGCGATCGGGGTGAATGGCGATCGCGCTTAACAATCTCGCCATGCGGTTGCGGTTGTGGAAGTGCTGATCCACAATCGTCTCGGGAATGATCCCCAAACCCATTGCCATATCGATCAGGGAGCGATTGGGAGATTCGCCGCTGCCGCCGCCGCCGATCATGTGGTGTCCCATCACTGCCGCTCCGGCACTGGTTCCGGCAAGGGTGATTTCGTGTTTTTGCACCCTGTTGCGGATAAGTTCCATTACGGGAGTTTCGGCGAGGAGAGCACACAGGCGCAACTGATCGCCGCCGGTTAGGAAAATCCCGGTACAGTTTTGCACGAACTCAATATAACTGGTATCGCTGCCTTGAGCGCGATCGCGAATATCCAGCAATTCGATGCGCTTGGCTCCCATTTCGTCAAAAATACGGCGGTAGCGGTCTCCGACGAGTACGGGTTCCCGCGATGCTGAAGGAACGATCCCAATAACGGCATCGCTTCCCCCCGAACGGTTAAAGAAGGTGTGCAGAATTTCTCGACCGTGCACTTTATCTTCTGCACCGCCAATGACGAGGATGGCGGTTTTTGTCGGCTTGGGCATCTGGGTTTCCGGACTTCGAGACTCTACTTGCAGCATAGACAGAACGATGGCGATTTTAGCTAATATACCTTAAAATTGCCCTTCTTTAAACCTCTAAAACCTGCGAGCCTTTTCCCCTCGATAATCGCTGCGATCGCGGCTTCGAGTTCTGCGATCGCCGGATGACCGTGGTAAGGCATAGGGGGGGTGCAGAGCTTACAAGGGTAAGTTTTTTAGCCTTGGGTGATTTTGAGCATGAAAAGTCGAGAAATTGAGAAAATTGGATTGCCAAAATCCTTGAAATCTCGTTGGCATTTTCAGCGCGATCGCACCAATTTGGAAAAGCATACCCTTGTAAGGTGGTGCAGAGTCCCTCAGTTATCGAATTGTTGGGGGCGATCGCTCGATGTTTCGAGGATGTCTCCTTCTGGATACGATCGCGGATTGTAGCAGAGTCGATTGTGGAGGAAGCATCAAGGTTAATCTACCAATAATATTTTCTTAGATCTATTCTCCTACTTTTATTGGTGTTCGCACAGAACAAAAACAAGCTAAAATCAAGTTCTCATTCAAAAATTAAAACGCAATGTTTGGCAAAACAATTCAAAGACTGATACTCGGTTTAACCATTCTGTTCTCTCTGGCAGTTCTCTCTGTCGCTAATTCTCCGGCTCTAGCAGCAGAGATTGAACCCTTGCATGGCTTCTATCTGACGGACGGCACTGCGACTATCATGGTGACAAGTAATGGTTGTACGCAGAAAGAAGATTTTATCTCGATCTTAGAAAAATCCGAGCCTCCCGTTGTGACTTTCATCCGACTCAAACCTGACTTTTGCAAAGCTGCTTCCACTCCGTACAGAATTTCATTCTCAGTAGAAGAAATCGGTGCGAAAGTTTTTAAAATCAGTAATCTGGTTGAACCCGCTCCTAGATAAACTGCTTCTCATTTTCTCGATCGGAAGACTTTGAATGTTCCCCTCAATTCCCTATGAGTTGAGGGAATTTTTTGCAGTTATCAGCGATCGCCCGAGTTTTGGTGCGTTACTACTGGTTAACTTGATTATCTCCTTGAGTGTAACCCGATCCTTTGATTTCTTCGGTGTAGGCTGCACCTTGAATGGTTTCGCTATTAACAATGATATTTCGATTCTCTATATTAATCGATCGCGTTGCCTCTCGTTGAACCAATGCCCATAAGTTGGTGTTTTCTCGCTTGTACTGTTCGATCTGTTCGTCTTTGCATTGCAATGTCTCCCGATACATCCCTTCGAGTCGCTGCAATTCTGCTTGGTATTTGGCATGAAAAGAGCGCTCTATCTCGGCTTTATCTGCACTTGAAGGAGTGTTGATGCGAACGATAAACGAACCATCATCTAGATTTTCGATCGCCCTGACGGAAAAAGCGCGATCGCTCCCCTCGACTGTGATTTGCTCGGCTTTGAGTGCTTGAAATGAGCTTGAGAAGGCTTGCCAGTCGATACCATTGCGGAAGATGAGATCGACGGTTTCTTGTGCTTTCTGAACCAGTCTGGCGAAGTCTCCAGGTGCAAAAATTTTGGAAGGATCGGAAGGACGGCGATCGGTAAAGTCTACCCATAAATAAATATACTCACAAAGGATATTATCAAGAATTGTCTCGCTGCTAATATTCCAGTTCCAAATACAAGTCCCTGTTAAGGTTGCACCTTCAAAATCGGTATAGAGTGCTAAGGTGATTGATAGATCGGCGTTTTTGAGGTTGGTCTTTATAAGATTGGCATTAAAAAGGTCAGCACCAGTAAGGTTAGCATTAAAGAGATTTGCCTCTCTAAGGTTGGCATTAAGAAAGTTGGTTTTATAAAGATCGGCATTGCTAAGGTTAGCACCAATGAGATCGGCTTCGCTAAGGTCAGCGTTTCTAAGATTAGCCTTTCTAAGGTCAGCATTACTGAGATCGGCATTACTGAGATTGGCATTACTGAGATTGGCATTACTGAGATCAACATCTCTGAGATTGCGATGAGAAGTAGGTTGATTGATAATTTCCCAAACTCTACGCCACTTATCATCTAACTGAGTAAAATTATCAATTAAAACTTTGTGGAGATTAGCATGATTCAGGTTGACTTTGCTTAAGTTTGATCTTTCAAGAAAAGCATTGCTGAGATTAGAATTGCTGAGATTAGCCTTATGAAGATTGACTCCTATGAGCTTAACTCCTTGAAGGTCACGATTACTTAAATCAGATTCACTAAGGTCAAACTCGATCCAAGCATTTTTACTTTGCCACTCATTCCATTCATTTACTCCCTTATTTAGTAAATTCAAATGTTCTATTTTTGCCATCAATTAATCTCCACGTCCAACTATTTCTATATTAATAAAAAACTCTCAAAAATAATTTATAATGACAAATAGTAATTTAGAGAAAGTGATTTTATGACTAAGATTCATTATGAGTTGAATCATGTTAGTTTACCAGTTACTAATCTGGATATTTCTATCCAGTTCTATTCAGAAGTCTTGGGTTTAGAACAAACAAAAAGACCTGAATGGGTTGAAAATGATATTACATTAACAGGAGTTTGGTTTCAATTGTCAAATAGAACACAACTACATTTATTTAATAATGATGGTGTAAATTTTAGACAACCTTACCTATCAGTTCGCGACTGCCATTTTGCTGTAAGCGTAAAAAAATTCTACGAAGTGTACGATCTAATTGAAAAACGGGCAAAAGATTTTTACAAAAAATTTGCCGGCTCAAACGGAGTAAACAAACATGATTTTATACTTAAAACTCCTTTTTTTGATAAAGGCCGCTACCTCAATTTCTATCTGCTCGATCCTGATAATCATATTATAGAAATCAATGAAATGTAACAGATGTCTGGTGGAGGTTTGACGATCGCCCTAAACCCGTCTTCTCACTCAAAACAAGCGATCGCCCCGGCAAAGTCGCCACAAACAAAAACAAAGCCACATACATCCCCCAAAATAATAGGATCGGGGATTGCCGATCGCCCTGAGAAACCGTTAAAGCAACCATCGCCAAACAGAGGGCGACAGCAGCAAAAACCAAGACTGAGGGGCGATGGATGGGAGAGAGCCAAGCAAAACCCAAACTGCAAGCCACCGCCCCAAACGCCAGTGCGATCGCCAAACCATACCAACCCGATAGAGACTGCTGTTCCCTCGGCAAACTCAGCAACTCATCCAACTTCACGCCACCCGCTAGAGCCAACGGCGGAAAGAGCAGCAAACTCGACTCAATGGAAAAAGAGAGAAAAGGCACAGTAACCACCGCCCCATAAAACCAAATTAAGGTTAAATTCGCCCAGCCCCAATTCCGTTGCGAAAGGGCGAGGGATAAGCCCGCAATGCCAAGGAATAACCCGGGTAGAGCAAAACAGAGGGTTTTTAACTCATAGGGAAGTCCCAGCGTCAAAACAGCGCGATCGCTCTGGAAAAACCAAGCAGACCCCTGCACGGAAAGCCAACTCCCCGCCGGAAAGCTCCCCAAAACGATTCCTGCCCAGAGAAACGGCGATCGCAAGAGCCGAGGGACATCCCGCGCCAAGAAAACCAAAATAATCCCCGCCGCCGCGATCGCCAGCCAACCTCGGGTCAAAAATAACAAACTCAATCCGCCGCCGATACCTAGCGTCCAGCGATAATCCCGGCGCGATCGCAACGCCAGCCAAATCGTCAAAATGAGCAAACTCGCGCCTAACGTCGTCGGCAGGGCAAATCGTCCCAAGGGAATCAAGGGAGAAAGCACCAAATAAATCCCCGCCGCCAAAATTGCGCTGCGTCGCCTCGGAAAAATTTCTCGACCCGTGCGGTAGAGAATCAAGACCGAAATCGCTCCCAGTGCCGCGATCGGCCATCGCGTCATCGCCACATTGATTTCTCCCCAACGATAAGTAAATGCAATCAATACCGAGAGGAGCGGAGATTTTTCCCCCGCAAACTGCTCTCCCACGGGAGATAGCAACCACTGTAGGGAAGACTCGGAAGAAGATGCGATCGCTCGGGCTGCTGACGCGATTTCGATTTCCATCGGTTGTAGCGGCGGCAGGTTTAAATTAACGCCAAAGACAAACAGGGCAACCAGCAAGATAACCAGTCCCCAACCCCATTCTTGCCATCGATCTTCAGAAGCGGATCGATACCGCAATCTCCTTTCGAGAGAACGCCGATATTTCATAGAAAATTCTTATCACTGCATAACTGGATTCGGACTCTTGCTTACCATTGCGATCGAAAAAGATAGAATGGACTTCCCGGAGCAATAAACCCAAATGTTAAAATACCCGACACGCAAAGAATCCTTTTGCTATTATCCAAGCTAGTTCGCTAACTTCCTGACAAAACTGCCAAAAATTTCTCTTTCGCGATCGCCCCTCGGAATCGCGATCCCTCGTCCCCTCCAGATTTATGGAATCATCTTTTGTTTTAACTTTACAAATCGTTATTGCCGTTTTTGCCGGGATCGGCGGCCAAGTTTGCGGCGAATTTTTACGGGTACCGAGCATTGTCTTCCTGCTTCTCTTTGGGATTGCTTTGGGATCGGACGGTCTCAATCTCCTTCATCCTCACGATTTGGGCGTGGGTTTAGAAGTTCTCGTCGCCCTTGCTGTTGCCATTATCCTGTTTGAGGGCGGTCTGAATTTAGAACTGAGGGCGTTAGAGCGAGTATCCAGCAGCCTCAGGAATCTTGTAACTGTGGGGACGCTCATCGCTTTACTCGGCGGCGGCATGGCGGCTCATTGGTTGAGCGAATTTCCTTGGCCGATCGCGTTTCTCTATGCTTCTCTCGTGGTTGTTACCGGCCCGACGGTAATCGGCCCCCTGCTCAAACAAGTGTCAGTCGATCGCCAAGTGGCGGCCCTTCTCGAAGGCGAAGGGGTTCTCATCGATCCGGTGGGGGCAATTCTGGCGGTGGTCGTCCTCGATACTATTCTCAATCGAGATGCCCTGCCCGTGGCGATTTTTACGTCTTTACTCGTGCGCTTGGGATTGGGGGTTCTCGTCGGCGGTTTGGGGGGTTGGCTCTTGGGTATTTTCCTTAAACGCGCCAAATTTCTCTCGGAGGACTTGAAAAATCTCGTCGTGCTGGCAGGGGTTTGGGGACTGTACGGACTATCGCAAGCGGTTATCAGCGAATCCGGCTTAATGGCGATGGTGATTGCCGGAATCGTTCTGCGGGCTTCGTCTTTACCGGAAGAACGTTTATTGCGGCGCTTTAAGGGGCAATTGACTATCTTGGGCGTATCCGTGCTGTTCGTTCTCTTGGCTGCGGATTTGTCCATCGCCAGTATTTTTGCGTTGGGGTGGGGAAGTGTGCTGACGGTTGCTCTGATTATGTTGGTGGTGCGCCCCATTAGCGTTACTTTTTGTACCCTGAACAGCAATTTAAACTGGCGGCAAAAACTATTTGTGGCTTGGGTTGGACCCAAAGGCATTGTTTCGGCTTCGGTTGCTTCTTTATTTGCGATTTTGCTGACCCAACAGGGGATTAATGGGGGAGAATCCATTAAAGCCTTGGTCTTTTTAACGATTATGATGACGGTTTTTGTTCAAGGACTATCGGCGCGATGGGTCGCGAATGCCTTGGACATTACCTCCTCGGAAGCCACCGGAGCCGTCATTATTGGCTGTAATCCTTTGGGTCGCTTGGTGGGTTGGTTATACCAAGAGCAGGGCGAGTCGGTGGTGATGATCGATACCGATGCCGAAGCCTGCGATCGCGCCCGAGAATACAATTTACAGGTCTTTCAAAGTAGCGGACTCGATGCCGATGTACTCGAAGAAGCGGGCTTAGAATCCATTGGTACCTTTTTAGCCCTCACGAGTAACGGGGAGGTTAATTCCGTCCTCGCCCAACGCGCCCTCGAAGAATTCGAGCCGCCGAGGGTTCTGGCAATTTTCCCGCAAAGTCCCAAAAATCCCAGTAGCGATCGCGAGGAAAACGATAAACCCAATGCCAAAGCCAATACCAAAACCAATAGCAAAATCGTTCAAGCCTTTATCGATCCCGTTCCCATCAAACAATGGAATAAATATATTGACGATGGGCAAATCAAACTGGGGGAAACTGTTTTAAAAGAAGCGGGACTCTCATTCCAGCAGGCACACCTACAAGCCATGATTCGCGCGGGAGAATTTTTACCTTTGCTGGTACAACGGGACAAGGGGTTGCAAGTCGCGACGGCATCGGAACAATGGCTGGCTGGCGATCGCATTATCTATCTCCTGCACGATCCCCGTCCCAAACTCTTGAAACGTCTTTCCGGGGGGACTTCTTCTTCTCGTCTGGCTTTAGAAAAATTACCAGAAGTTGAGGAAATTCCGCTTGCTGTCCCCCTACCAGAATAATGAAGCTATCATAGAAACCGATCCCAATCGAGGTAACATTCACCATGGACATCAAGTTTATTTTATTAATCCTCACGGCTGTTTTTATCGTTGCGACTCTCTTCTTCGGCACGAAAAACGGCTTCTACGATTCGGATAACTACCACGGCAACGGCTCGGCTCACTAATTGTAAAATCAACGATAGATCTTATTGGTGATTGGGAAGACTGCTTCTAATCCGGCTCGCTTTTTATCCTGTCATGCTTATGGAGTAGGACATGGTAGAGAGGGTGTGTGCTTACTTCTGCGGATGGGGGAACATCGCATTCTTTTAGATTGCGGTTTAAACGATATTTCTCCTTTATTGGAATCTTCTGCCCCTCCCGCAGATCTGGTGTTTTGTTCTCACGCCCACGCCGATCACGCTCGGGGCTTGTTGTTCCTACATCAACACTTTCCCGATCTACCCATTTATGGCAGCGAAGTGACTTCCCACTTGCTGCCCTTAAATTGGCCTGAAGGCCAAAAAACCGAGCCATTTTGTCGCATCTTGCCTTGGCGATCGCCGATTACACTGAGCGAAAATCTCCAGATTCAGCTTTTCCCTGCCGGACATTTACCGGGGGCGGCTGCCATTGTCCTTTCCTGTCAGACCCCCCAAAGGGATTACACCGCCATCTATACCGGCGATTTTTGTCTCTCCAATTCCCGCTTGGCAGACGGTTTATCCGTGGAGTCCCTGCGAGGCTTTTCCCCCGATGTGGCAATTGTGGAGGGTAGTTACGGTTCCGCCCGACATCCCCGACGACGACAGCTCGAGCAACAATTGATGGGCAAAATCCATGCCGCCCTGCTCCTCGGACATTCGGTATTATTACCGGTTCCGACGATGGGATTGGCTCAGGAAATTTTGATGTTATTGCGATCGCACCATCAATTTACCGGACGGGATCTTGATGTTTGGGTTGATGAAGAGATAGGGGCAACCTGCGATATTTATCTCAATATTCTGCCTCATCTTCCCGCTTCCGTTCGCAATTTCGCCAGTCATCAGCCGTTATTTTGGGACGATCGCGTTCTACCTCGGGTGCGTCGCTTGCCCAAAGCAGGTATCGATGAGATATCGACATTGCCTTGCGTCCTGCTCGTCGATCGCCGCGATCGCTGGCAGCAATATTGTCAACCCCGCGATCGCGAGTGGACGGTGCTTTTTCCCGAATATCCGGGACGCACGGCTATGCCCCACCCAGAACTGCTCGAGGATTTTCCCAATATTGCCCTAGAAACCTATTTACTGGCCGAACACAGCGACGGACGCAACACGGCTCAACTCATCCATAATATCCGCCCCCAACACGTTCTCTTCGTTCACGGTTCTCCCACCTATCTGGCGGATCTGATTGCCCTAGAAGAATTACAAAACCGCTATCAATTGCATTCTCCGGCTTCTGGAATGTCAGTTGACTTACCCGTGGGCGATCGCTTTATTCAGCCGCCGCCCCCCACTCTTGTCCCCTACGAGGGAGAAATCGTCGAACTCGACAATAATACCATCCAGATGCTTTTGCCTCCTTCTCTCTCTCAATCTTCCCACTGGCGGACTTTTGCCGATACTGGCTTGATCGAGGCGCGCTGGCAGGGGGATGAATTAGTCCTGCGAGGGTTGACTCAACGAGAACTCCTGTCCCAAAGTCGCCGGCCGTTGCCCGCCATTGAGGAAAATTGCGAGAATTGCGAGCATCAGGTTCACAAGCGCTGTTTTAACCACAAGTCGCCGCTTTACGGGTTACAGGTGACGTTACAAGGATGCTGTCCGGTTTTTGAACCCAAAAAAAACGAGTAAGCAGTTTTCCATTAGTGTCAAGTTAGAGGTTTTTGTAAACTGTTAAGTACCAGATATTGAGCATTTTCAAATTCATCGGTAAAAATATGGGCTAGGGTAATTATTAAAACTCTCCTAAAACCCGAAGTTCTTCGGGGGGCGGTCTCCCCCCCAGCCGCCCCCAGTGGGGGGCGGCGCAAGCGCCCCCAGACCCCCGCGCAACATCTAGGTTGATAATTGGTTCATGGGTGTTCCAAGTTTCGCGTGACAGTTGCGATCGCGTCCTCAAGGGGTGACAACCCAGTTAAAAGGTAGACTGTATAAGGGATAGAGCGGTGAGACCTTTCTGAAAAAAGAGGCGTTTATGAGGTTTGAGATTCATCAAACGAATAGCAAGGTCTGAGTGTATCGCCATAGATTCAA
>JBCCVR010000083.1:0-29402 GCA_039194995.1 Cyanobacteria bacterium P01_E01_bin.42
ACCGGGGTGGTTCGCGTTTGGGACGGGGGGGTGTTGGGGTGGGACAGACCGGCCCACTGTTGTGTTGGGGGTTGGCTGGGTTGCCCTCCGCACCCCTCGACCGCAAATCCCCCGCGCAACATCGTGGTTGATAAGTTTATAGTATGAGCAAAAAGATTGATTTGCAATTTTTATATGCACCCATTGTAAATCTTAATTCGCCGATCCAAAAATGAAAAAATATGTTAGCAACCAAAACCGACGATTTTATCGAAAAACAAAATCACTTTTTCCAAACCGGAAAAACGAAAGAACTTCATTTTCGGATCGAAGCATTAAAGAAACTTAAACATCTATTAATTACCAATAAAGAAGACCTTTTACTAGCGTTAAAGCAGGACTTTAATAAACCCAGCTTTGAGAGTATCGAAACAGAATTAGTATTTTGTACTCGTCAGATCGATTATGTCCTCAAAAACCTGAAATCTTGGACGAAACCTAAAAGAGTTCCAGCCGATCTTTTTCAATTGCCCGCCTCTGCGCGAATTATTGCCGAACCGTTAGGAGTCGTCCTGATTATCGGCGCATGGAATTATCCCGTACAATTGACGCTTTCCCCCTTAATTTCTGCGATCGCAGCCGGAAACTGTGCCATTGTCAAACCTTCGGAAATCACCGCGCGAACTTCAATTGCGATCGCCAATCTCATCCGCCAAGCATTTCCCCCAGAATACATTACCGCGATCGAAGGCGGGAAAGAAGTCGTACAAGATTTAATTGCCCATAAATTCGATCGCATCTTCTTCACGGGGAGTTCGAAGGTGGGTAAAATTATCATGGAAGCGGCTGCCAAACATTTAACCCCCGTTACCCTAGAATTGGGCGGAAAAAGCCCCTGTATTATCGAACCCGATGCGAACATCGAAATAACAGCCAAGCGGGTTGTATGGGGGAAATTCCTCAATTGCGGGCAAACCTGTATCGCCCCCGATTATGTTCTCATTCACCGCAGTGTTAAAACCGCTTTTCTCGATAAAATCGAAGAGAAAATCGCAGAATTTTACGGCAGCGATCCCGAAAAAAGTCCCGACTATGCCAGAATTGTTAATGATTTTCATTTTCAGCGTTTGCTCGAGGCGATCGCGCCCCAAAAAGTTGCGATCGGTGGCAAAAGTAATGCAGAAACTCGCTATATTTCTCCAACCGTGATGGATAACGTGACGTGGAGCGATCGCATTATGGAAGAAGAGATATTCGGGCCGATTTTGCCTCTCATAGAATACGATGATTTAGAAGACGCGATCGCGCAAATTAGTGCACGTCCGAAACCCCTCGCCCTCTATCTCTTCACCCAAAACCAAAACACCCAAAAACGAGTGTTACAAGCCACGTCATCGGGAACTGTTTGTTTAAACGATACCGTGATGCAAATTGTTTCCGAGCATCTTCCTTTTGGCGGAGTTGGAGAGAGCGGCATGGGAACATCTCATGGTAAAATAGGATTTGATACCTTCTCTCATCAAAAAAGCATTCTTCAGAATTCTTTCTGGTTCGATTTACCATTACGCTATCCGCCCTATACCCAAATCAAAGCCCAATTTTTTAATTTTTTCTTGCGGTGAATTAACTCAACTTGCGATCCCCCTAAATCCCCCTTGAATCCCCCTCTTATCCCCCTTCGCAAGAGGGAGGATAGAGGATGCTTCGCTTTTTAACGATGGGGACTTCCGGATTCTCCCTTCCTATTAAGAGAGATTTCCAGATTCTCCCTTCTTATTAAGGAGGACTTCCGGATTCTCCCCCCTTATTAAGGGGGGTTGGGGGGGATCGAAACTTATGATACTTATAACGAACAACTCGGGTTAAACCAATAGAAATTTAGCAGTTCGCATGGGTAGGCATTCTTTCTTCGCGCATGGAGCTACGCACGATCGCCAACGATCGCTTATCATGATCCATTATCTAAATCGTTGGGACGACAGGATCGTGACAAAATTACGGGTTGGGCTTTTATTTGGCGGGCGTTCTGGGGAACATGACGTTTCTATCAGTTCCGCAAGGGCGATCGCGGATGCCCTGACTGCCAAAGAAAATCAAGATCGCTATGATTTCCTCCCCTTCTATATCCAAAAAGATGGGGTTTGGCAAAGTGTCGCGACCTCCCAAACCGTCCTCGACTCTGGTAAAGCTCTCCCTGTAGAAACCCTCGATCGCACCCGACTCTGGCAATTTCCCCCTGAGGCCGCCCAAATTGAGGTTTGGTTCCCCATCCTCCACGGTCCCAATGGGGAGGACGGCACCATTCAAGGATTATTGACCCTCATGCAAGTGCCTTGCGTCGGCAGTGGCGTGTTAGCCTCTTCTCTGGGCATGGATAAACTGATGATGAAAATGGCCTTTGCCAGTGCCGGATTGCCCCAAGTGAAATATATGGAAGTGACGCGATCGCAAGTTTGGTCGAATCCCTGCGTTTTTCCCAAACTCTGCGACGAAATTGAGGCAACAATTGATTATCCTTGCTTTGTCAAACCCGCCAATTTGGGGTCTTCCGTGGGAATTGCTAAAGTCAGAACCCGCAGCGAACTCGAAGCCGCTTTAGATAGTGCTGCCAGCTACGATCGCCGTATTATCATTGAAGTGGGAATTGCCAATATTCGCGAAGTAGAATGTGCGGTGTTGGGCAATGACGACCCGAAAGCCTCGGCGATTGGCGAAATTACTTACGAAAGCGACTTCTACGATTACGAGACTAAATATACGGAAGGGTTGGCCGGCTTGAAAATTCCCGCCCCCCTGCCTCCAGAAGTGAGCGATCGCATTCGAGAAATGGCCGTACGGGCTTTTGCTGCTGTCGAAGGGGCCGGACTCTCTCGAGTGGACTTTTTCTATGTTGAATCTACTGACGAGCTTTTTATCAACGAAATTAATACCCTACCCGGTTTTACCGCGACCAGTATGTATCCCCGTCTCTGGGATGCTGCCGGAATTCCCTTCCCCGAACTCGTTCATCGCCTGATTCAATTTGCGTGGGAACACGGAAGCGTGGAGAAAACAGAGAGTAATCCTGAATAGTTGATAATTCAGCGCCGTCAAGCGATCTCAGTCACGAAGTCGGGGTCGCGCGATCGCTCTTCCTTTCAATTGAGAATCACAAAGCAAAAAATAGGGGATCACACAAGAATTCAAAAAAAAGCGGGATATTAGGGATAACGATTCAAACAGTCCTCAAAAAACCGCTTTCTTTTATTGCCATGAACACCAACGTCAGAGAACTCACTGCTCAAATCTTGTCCTCCCGAACCATTTCCCAAGTCGATCGCGAAAATATGTCGGCTCTCTTGCGTCGGCAAGACTTGGACGATAGCGATCGCACTCTGATCGAGCGGGTCTTTTATGGCGTTCGTCACGGTCTTTTGAGAACGATCGAATAACCTAATTATTCCCATGCCGTCCTGCTAAATATCGTTCGACCAGTAGAATCGCAACGATATCATCCACGGGACGAGGCGGTAGGCGCATTCCCCGAGGGATCAAGCGCGTTAACCCTTGCGGGGGATACATTTGCCAATAGCGATCGCGTGCTTCTAAAGAACTATTTTCCTCGTCAACTTCAACGATGGGGAAATTCTCACCCAGTTCGGCTTCTAATTTTTCATGCCATGCTTTTGCCGTGGTGAGATTGCCAAGGGCAATTTGTTGCAGGGAATATTGTTGGCACAGGGCGCGAATCTCTGCGATCGCCTCTTGAGCTTCAACGACCCGATGTTCGTAAACTTTCCCGACTGCATCCATTACCGCAATACCGCATTTATCCCTGCCGGGATCGAATCCTAAAATCATGATGCCGAAGCCGTCGTGAGGATGATTCTATTATCGCTTAAAGCAACCAATCTCATTTTCAATGGCCCGGCTGTTTTGGTTTCTTCAATGGCGATCGCGCGAATTTTCTGGATCGGCTGTCGGGATTTGCTCAAAAGGTCGATAAACTCCGTAAACGTTGCCACCTGCCCTTCTTCAATTTGCAGGGTTCCCAAAAGCCCCACATTACGGGCGCGAGTTTGAGCCGAGGAGAGCAAAACATTGAGATGCTCTTTAATATCTTCCCGCGTATCGGATTGAAAAGCAACCGATACCGTCGCGACAATCTCTCCCTCCCGAAAAACGCGCTCGTTAAAGGCCACATCAGCAAAAACCCGCACTCGCTCTTCTTGCTCTACATAATTTTCTGCTGAGAGAATGCGCACCACATATTCTTGACCGTCTTGAATTCTGGCGATCAGTTGCTCTACCTGCGCTTGTGTAATAAATACTACCCGCTCGTCCGGATCGGACTCGGGCGATCGCGTGGCTTCGATCGCCCGACGGTTAGCACTTTGCAAGAGTACATCCACCGCACTGCGAGCGCTGGCGGGTTCGACCACGCGAAAAACCGCCTCGCTCAATACTTCTCCCCGCGCCAAAACTACATTTCCCTGACGCAAATTTTGGCGATCGCGCTCGAGGACGGACACTTCGTCTCGTAAAAAGGAAAGCTGGCGATCCAGACTCTCTAGGGTCTCCTCTTGTCCCTGCAAGGCAGTATCGCGATCGGCGATCGTCGTATCGAGGGACTGAATTTTTGTATCCCGCTTGCCGATTTCCGCTTGCAGGAGATTGCGTTGATTCTCCAAGTCTGCCAAACGACTGGCGCGATCTCGCAAGATTCGGTCTTGCTCGGCAATTTTCCCATCGCGATCGCGAATGGTGCGATCGCGCTGTCGGACTTGTTCTTGGAGTTGCGGAATTTGCGCCACCAACCGCTCTCGCTGCGCTTGCAGTTGTTTGACTTGGTTTCCTAAGTTCCGCGTCTGTTCATTCGTCTCTTGAAAGCGTTGGCGGACATCTTTTAACCCCCGTTCGACTCGCTCTCGATCCTGCGTCACTTCCTCTAACTCTTGGGAAACCTGCTCTTGTTCTTGGCGAGCCTGCATCAATCTAACTTGTGCCGTGCGGAGTTCGGTAATAATTTCATCCAACTTAAAAATGCCATCCCGCAGAGACTCGCTCAAAGCGAATAGAATGCCCAAGGTAGAAGCAGCGATCGTCGTTCCCGTTAAAATTGTCATGACTACGGCAGTTTTGCGAGGACGCAGGCCGAATAAGCGCAGGCGAGCTTTCCCTACCTTAGAACCGATGCGATCGCCCAAGACGGCCAGCACGCCGCCTAAAATCAATACCGCTAAAATCAGAACGTAAGCGCTAGTCATAATTTTAGTGTGTGTTATTTGTTGCGTGCTGTTTTTCACCAACAACCAACAACCAACAACTAATAACGAATAACTAATTAAGTAAACTGCTGGCTGAGGGCGACGGGGTTATGAACGGTAATTTTTTTCTTATGGATAGAAATCATACTCTCTTGGCGCAAATCTCCCAATAGTCGCGTGACCGTCACCCGGGTCGAACCGATCGCTTCGGCGATCGCTTGGTGGGATAATTTCAGATCGATACGAATGCCATCGCTCGTAGGTACGCCGAAGTCGCGACAGAGAATCAAAAGAAAACTCACTAATCTCGACCCCATATCCCGGTGGGCGAGGGTTTCGATCATCATTTCCGTTTGCAAAATGCGCGAGGATAATCCCTGTAACATCAACATCGCTAACTCCGGGTTAGCCGTCAGGGCTTTTTGCACCTGTTCGATGGGAGCGGATAAGAGTTCGACAGGGGTAAACGCTACTGCATGGTAGAAGCGATCGGATCGCTGTCCCACAATTAGGGAAAGTACGCCAAAAACGCTATTTTCTCGCAGCAGTGCCACGGTAATTTCTTCTCCCGCCTCATAGACTCGGGATAATTTAACGGCACCTTTTAGCAGAAAGTAAACGCGCTCGGCAGGATCCCCCGGAAAGAATATGGTTTTACCCCGCTCGCAGCTTTCCACGATCGGCGGAAACGAAGTCCCGCCAACTTGACGAAATACCGAGGCGAGAGATTGAGTTTGAGTTGGGGAAAATTGCATTGCAAACGTTTGACAGATAAGGTCGGGATCGAGGTTGCTCGAATTATCGATAACTTTAACGTATCTTTGTCGGGAATTGGTAATGGAGAATTAGGAATGGGGAATTGGGGGCGGGTGACTGGTAAAATATGGGGTCAATTCATTCGAGAGAAATTTTAGCGATCGCAATGCTATTAGATTTAACGGGAAAGAAAGCACTGGTTACGGGAATTGCCAACAATCGCTCCATTGCTTGGGGCATCGCCCAACAACTGCACGCAGCCGGGGCAGAATTGGGCGTAACCTTTTTACCCGATGAAAAGGGGCGTTATGAAAAGAAAGTTCGGGAATTAGTCGAACCCCTCAACCCGACTATATTTGCTCCCTGCAACGTCCAAGATGACGAACAGATCGAGGCGGTTTTCCAAACGATCGCAGAAAAGTGGGGAAATCTTGACATTTTGATCCACTGTTTGGCATTTGCCAATAAAGAAGATTTAACCGGAGAGTTTAGCGCCACCTCCAGAGACGGATTTGCGACGGCGTTGGAAATTAGCAGCTATTCCCTAAATGCCTTGGCGAAGGGGGCAAAACCTTTAATGGCAGAGAATGGCGGCGCGATCGTCACGCTAACCTATTTGGGGGGCGTGAAGGTAATTCCCAACTATAATGTGATGGGGATTGCCAAGGCGGCTTTAGAGATGAGCGTGCGCTATTTGGCGGCAGAGTTGGGACCCGATAAAATTCGCGTCAATGCCATTTCTGCCGGGCCGATTCGAACTTTGGCTTCTTCGGCAGTGGGGGGAATTCTCGATATGATCCGTCATGTGGAGGCAACAGCTCCCCTGCGACGGACGGTGACGCAGCAAGAAGTGGGTAATGCCGCGACATTTTTATGCAGCGATCTCTCTAGCGGTATTACCGGACAAGTGTTGTATGTGGATTCCGGCTACGAAATTATGGGAATGTAGCCGAGAGGGGATGAAGGATGATTTTTCTATTATTGTCGAGTGCGGGCTAAAAACAGATGCAATTGAGCGATAAACCCAAAGAAATGCGATCGCAAACCCCGTATCGGGTGGCTTCAGTCCATCGGACGACGAAGGAAACGGACGTGCGGGTGAGTTTAAATTTGGATGGAACGGGGCAATGTTCGGCGAAAACGGGCATTCCCTTTCTCGATCACATGATTCAACAGATTGCGTCTCACGGGTTATTAGACCTCGAAGTAGAGGCGACGGGAGATATTGAAATTGACGACCATCACACTAATGAGGATGTGGGGATTACCCTCGGCATGGCTTTGGCGCAGGCTTTGGGCGATCGCAAAGGTATTCACCGCTTCGGTCACTTTCTCGCCCCCCTTGATGAGGCATTGGTGCAAGTCGTGCTGGATTTTTCCGGGCGACCTCATTTGAGTTATGGTTTAGAAATTCCAACCCAGCGCGTCGGCACTTACGATACGCAATTAGTGCGGGAATTTTTTGTTGCGGTGGTCAATCATTCTCAAATGACTTTGCATATTCGCCAATTGGAGGGGATTAATTCTCATCATATTATCGAAGCGACTTTTAAAGCCTTCGCTCGGGCAATGAGAATGGCGATCGAAATCGATCCCCGTCGTGCCATGCAAATTCCCAGTTCTAAGGGGGTATTGTAATTATGCGATCGCTTGTCAGTCGATCGCTGTAACAAGTTGAATTCGAGTGATGATTCCTACGGGTTATAGGACGCAAGCCGCCGACACGCAAATTGATGCGGAATTCGTGCAATTTGCACTCTGGCGGCGTTTGGATAGAGGGCAAAAATATGCCCTCCTCAAGCGAGTTTTACGGCGATCCCATTGGTTGATTCTTGCGGGTATTTCCCAACATTTTCCCGATGCAAACAGCGATCGCCAACGCACGCTCTATATTCTCAAACGTTGGGGACAAAAATATGTTGATATTTTACGCGATTCACAATATTTTGGGAAATTGGTGCTAGAAGATCCGCTTTGGTTAGCCCATCAATTGGCTGTCATTCTAGAAGCATTAGAGATATCGTATTATACCAGTGGCTCTGTTGCGAGTTCTCTTCAAGGAGAAGTGCGATATACAGAAGATTTAGATCTAGTCGTGAAATTAGATCGAGATCGCGCCTCGCTCTTGGTTGAGGCAGTATGAGAGTAATTTTATATTAGTCAAGTGGCGGTAAATGAAGCAATACAAGGACAAACATCTTCGTTTAATTTGATTCATTTCGAGATAACAGAAAAAGCGGATTTGTTTGTTATGAGAGAGAATGAATTTGCACGTTCTCAGATGTCGCGCCGACAATTATACAGTCCCGATGAAAATCCGCACAACGCATTTTATGTTTGCAGTCCAGAAGATACGATATTGCAAAAATTGGTTTGGTATCGAATGACTGCAAGAGAATCTCAAAAACAATGGCGAGATATTTTGGGGGTGCTGAAACTACAAGGAGAAAGTTTGAATTTTGACTATCTTTGTTTTTGGGGCGATCGCTTAGAATTACTACCGGATCTCGATCGCGCCTTGACAGAGGCAGGATTGTTATTTGAATAAACTAGGAGTGCGAATATCTAACGAGAAATTCAAATCCTTATAAAATAATTTGTTAACTTATCCTCACAAATTAATTAAGATTTTTGAATAAATTTAATTTTTGCGGATGCTCTTTCCGGAAACAGCGAATAAAATAGAGAAAAAAAAGAGATGGTAACGCGATCGCATGAGGAGAAACCCGGATAAGAATGAAAGCCCCCAAAGATATCGCACCGGAAGAGATAATTTCATTGAATGCCAATAATGCCAATGGTGCGTCAAACTGGCAACAGCAAACGGGATTCAAACTTCGACACTGGATTATTTTCGGTTATGCCGTTCCCGTTACTCTCTCGTTAGTTTCGGGAATTGCAGTTTTTTGGAACGTGCGGATTATTGAGAGAGAAGCTCGTCAAGTTGTCGAAAAAATGAATGCCAACACGAAAATTGGCGATCTCGCGTTTCACGTCCAAACCATATCGCGAGCAACTCGGGGGTATTTATTAGAAAAAAGTTCGATATCCTTGCAATCTTATCAAAATGCAAAACAAGAAGTCGATCGCCTTTCCACCGAATTAGATAATCTCATTGAAGACCCACGGCAACAAGACACCTTTGAACAAATTTTAAGCGCGATCGAGCGCTTGGAAAATACGAATGCCACTCTCATCGATCTCGTCGATCGCGGCCAAACCGAACAAGCTATCCTGCGCTGGAAAACCGACCGAGGCCGGGGTCAAGCAGAAGAACTGCTGGCTTTGTTTGACTCCTTTCGAACTCGAGAGAATCAGATTGTTAGAGAAAGCCAAAATCAAGAACAGATTGCGATCGAAAGGTTGTTATGGGCGATCGCGATCTCTGGCTCGCTCTCGATTTTAGTGACTTTTGTTATCGGCTGGTGGCTGATTGCCAATGCCACTCAAAAAGTTAACCGTACCGTTAGTACATTAGCAACATCTTCCAGTCAAATTGCCACAACCATCGAAGAACAAGAGCGCACTACCAGCCAACAAGCTGCCTCGGTCAATCAAACCACCACAACCATGGATGAACTCGGCGCTTCTTCTCGCCAATCCGCCGAACAAGCCGAAGCCGCCTCGAATGCCGCTCAGCAAGCTCTCAATTTAGCCGATGGCGGTACCCGTGCCGTGGGACAAACCCTAGAGGGAATGAATACTTTAAAAGAGAAAGTCGGGGCTATCGCCGAGCAAATCCTGCGCTTGAGCGAACAGACGACAGAGATCGGCAGCATCTCCCAACTGGTTTCGGACTTGGCCAATCAAACCAATATGTTGGCACTGAATGCGGCAGTAGAAGCCGTGCGGGCGGGGGAACACGGCAAAGGTTTCTCCGTGGTGGCGGCGGA
Organism: Cyanobacteria bacterium P01_E01_bin.42; assembly: GCA_039194995.1. Lineage (GTDB taxonomy): Bacteria > Cyanobacteriota > Cyanobacteriia > Cyanobacteriales > Spirulinaceae > CCY15215. The sequence goes on from JBCCVR010000083.1 coordinate 9,875, forward strand.
AATTCGCAAGCTGGCCGATCGCAGCAAACAATCGGCCCAAAAAATAAACGATTTGGTGAGCGATATTCAACACGCGATTAATTCAACGGTGATGGTCACGGATGAAGGCACGAAAACTGTAGAGAGCAATGTTAAGGTCGCTTTTGAGACGGCAGAAGCGTTTTCTGGGGTTGCCGAGGCGGTGAATAACGTTGTTTTAAACAATCAACAAATTTCTCTTAATATCAAACAACAAGCGGCTGCCATTCAACAAGTGGTGCAGGCGATGAATGCGATTAATCACGGCGCGCAAGAAAGTGCGAGCGGCATCGGTCAAACCAAATTAGGAACGCAAAAATTAAATGAAGCCACGCAGTTTTTAAAAGAAATGATTTAATGAGAAGAATGGGGAATATACTGTTAGAAGATATATGAGAAATATGCGCATTATTCATCAACTCTACTTACTATTGGTCGTTCTCTTTCTTTTTGCTCTTTTTAATCTGGCCGCAGTTTATAGCGCCATCGATCGTGCCGCAGTTGATGGCAGAATCATTAATTCTGTCGGCATTGTTCGGGGGGAAAGTCAGAGAATCGTAAACTTAGAGTTAATACAATCGGGGAGCGACGAACAAAGCGATCGCGTCGAAGAGATTATTTTGGGCTTGGCCAATGGCTCGCCAGACTTGCAACTTCCCCCCCCGCAAAATTCCGATTTGCAAGAGAAAATAACGGCATTACAAGATGCGTGGGACGAACTATCCGCACAAATCCAACGATTTCGAGAACAATCGATTTCAGGCGATCGCTTAGTGGAAGAAAGCGAAAATTTTTGGAACTCAGCCAACGAAACGGTTATTGCCGTCGAAGCCTTGGCTCGGCGCAATATTCAAATTGCCCAAAGCACGACTGTATTTATCTTTATCTCTTTTTGCGTTCTCTTAGCACTTCTCGGCGCGATCGTTCGCAAAATTGCCCGCCATTTAAACCAGAGCACTCGCATTCTTGCCTCCTCATCCAGTCAAATTACCGCAACTTTGGAAGAACAAGAGCGCACTGCCAGTCAACAAGCCGCCTCAGTCAATGAAACCACCACAACCATGGACGAACTCGGCGCTTCTTCCCGCCAGTCCGCCGAACAAGCCGAAGCCGCTTCTAATGCTGCCCAGCAGGCTCTCAATTTAGCCGATGGGGGGACTCGTGCCGTGGGACAAACCCTAGAGGGGATGAATACTTTAAAAGAGAAAGTCGGGGCGATCGCCGAGCAAATCCTGCGCTTGAGCGAACAGACGACGGAAATCGGCAGTATTTCCCAACTGGTTTCGGACTTGGCCAATCAAACCAATATGCTGGCCCTGAATGCGGCAGTGGAAGCCGTGCGGGCGGGGGAACACGGCAAAGGTTTCTCCGTGGTGGCGGCGGAAATTCGCAAGCTGGCCGATCGCAGCAAACAATCGGCCCAAAAAATAAACGATTTGGTGAGCGATATTCAACACGCGATTAATTCAACAGTGATGGTCACGGATGAAGGCACGAAAACGGTGGAAAGTAATGTCAAGATCGCCCGAGATACGGCAGAGGCGTTTTCTGGGGTTGTCGATGCCGTGAATAATGTTGTTTTAAACAATCAACAAATTTTTCTCAATATCAAACAACAAGCTGCCGCCATTCAACAGGTAGTACAGGCGATGAATTCTCTCAATCAGGGTGCGAAAGAAAGTGCAAGCGGCATCGGTCAAACCAAATTGGGAACGCAAGAATTAGAAACAGCAACAAGGGTTTTAAAAAAAATCGTGTGATCGAAAAACCCACCCCCCAACCCCCTCCCAAGAGAGGGAGAGTAAGAAGGAAGAAAGCAAAAGCGAAGAAATAAACAAGCGGTCGAGGGATGCTGAGGTCTCCTCAGCATATCCAATCGACCAAGAGAGCGGTCAGACCCCGCGTCGGCGAAAGCGGTGCGACCCCGCGTCGGCGGAAGACGCAAGGGAACGCGCACCAAGACAGACGCAAGGGAATGCTGACCAAGACACAAACAACAAACAACAAACAACAAATTATGTTTATTGAAGACGACGAACTTCGCGATCTCTATAAAACTGCCAGCGAGGAACATTTACAAAAGCTCGAGGCGGGTTTATTGCTGCTCGAACGGAATCCAGAGGATTTTGCCCCCCTAGAAGAACTGCTGCGAGAAGCGCACAGTCTCAAAGGCGACTCGCGCATGTTGGGGGTGAAAGAAGTCGAGAGTTTGATTCATCAAATCGAACATATTTTCGGGCAAATTCAACGGGGAGAACAGAATATTTCAGCCGATCTGTGCGATCGCCTTTATCGCGGCTTGGATGCGATCGCCAACCTCGTTCGAGAAGCAGTAACAGGTACTCCTAGTGGCATTCAGGCTTTTAAGGTGTTGGCGGTGTTGATGGGAGCAGAACAGTCACCAGTCACCAGCGATGCGACCCCGCGTCGGCGAAAGACGCAAGGGAACGCGCATCAAGACAGTCACCAGTCACCAGTTGAGGGTAATGGAGAAGTAGAGAGAAGCCAAGCAGTAGGGGAAAATAGGGAGAAAGAGAGAGAGCGCCCGCTTTCGAGTTCGCTCCCGACTTCTGAGGAAACACCTTATCGCATCGATACCATTCGCGTTGCGACCCGCCACCTCGATAATCTGGTTACGCAAACGGGGGAACTGAGTGTAACGCGCATTCGTATTGCTTGTATTGCCGATGAAATTGAGGAGTTGCGATCGCTTTGGGAGGAGTGGCAAAAATATGCTTCTCCTTCACTCGGGGGCGATTCCGCTCTCGGAGGGAAATCTTCCGTTAATCCGGCAACCCGTCAATCCCCGCAAAACTCCTTTCATAATCTCACCGAACGGCTCGAAACCCTCTTCGATCGCCTCTGCGCTTCTTCCCGAGAGCATTCTTCTCGCCTTGACCTGATTGCGGCGAATTTAGAGGATCGGGTGCGCACGTTACGTCTGTTGCCCCTTGCCAACCTGTTTAATCTTTTCCCGCGTATGGTGCGAGATTTAGCACGTTCCCAAGGAAAAGCGATCGAACTCATTATCGAAGGGGAAGACACCCACGCCGATAAACGTATTCTCGAGGAAATGAAAGACCCTCTCATTCATCTGCTGCGCAATGCCATCGATCACGGCATCGAAACCCCCGCAGAGCGCGAGGCCGCCGGAAAACCCCCGACGGCAACCCTGCGCCTCACTTGCGCTCGGGCGGCCAGCCAAATTTCCATTACCATCGCCGACGACGGCCGGGGACTCGATGCCGAAAAAATCCGACGCGCGGCGATCGCCAAAGGATTGCATCGGGAAGAAGAACTGGCGAATTGGACGAGATCGCAACTTTACAATCTCATTTTTCTCCCCGGATTTTCCACCCGCACCGACATCACGGAAGTATCGGGACGAGGGGTGGGTTTGGATGTCGTCCGCACGAATATCGAGCAACTGAAAGGCACGATTGAAGTCGAATCTTCCCTCGGGCAAGGAACGACCTTCTGCGTGCGCTTGGGAACAACTCTGGCCACCGCCAGCGTTCTCTTGGTGGAAGTGAGCGGTATCATCCACGCCATTCCCCTCGAAGCCGTTAAAACCACCTTTTTCGTCGCGCCGCAAGATATTTTTACCCTCGAAGGCCGGGAAACCATTGCCCTCGAAGGACAAGCGGTTTCTGTGGCCCATTTATCCACCCTGCTCGAACTGGATGGAGGAACCTCTTCCCTTGACAATTCCTTGGGAATGCCCTGCGTTTTGCTGGAGTTGGGAGACGAGCGCTTGGGGCTGTTAGTCAACGAACTTTTAGATACCCAAGAAGTGGTACTCAAGCCCCAAAGCCGACTGCTCAAGCGGGTGAGGAATGTTTCCGGCGCGACAATTTTAGGAAGCGGCGAAGTTTGTACGATTCTCAACCCTGTGGATTTATTGCGATCGGTGCAGCGAAGCGGCCTCGCCAACGCCTCCCCCGCAACGGCGATCGCCAGAACCGAACGCAAGCGAGCGATCCTCCTTGCGGAAGATTCCATCACCATTCGCACCCAAGAAAAACGCATCCTTGAAGAAGCGGGCTATGATGTGACTACTGCCGTGGATGGATTAGATGGATTCAACAAATTGCGAAACGGCCAGTTCGATGCGGTCATTTCCGACGTGCAAATGCCCAATCTCGATGGTTTGCAATTCGCCGCTCGCATCCGTCAAAATCCCGAATATAATGAGCTACCCATTATTTTAGTCACCTCTCTTGCTTCCGATGAAGATAAAAAAAGAGGGGCGGATGCGGGAGCAAATGCCTATATTACTAAAGGTGCTTTCGATCGCGACGTACTGCTCGAAACTTTAAAAAGACTGGTTTAAAATCAATTCGCTTACCCAAAACTCTTGAAAGTTAAAGTCCTCTTGGTTGAAGATTCTCCGATTGCCCTTGCCATCCTCAAACGCATTCTCAATTCTGCTGACGATATTGAAGTAGTGGGGACGGCAACAACGGGACTTGAAGCCCTTGCTCTCCTTGCCCAAACTCAACCGGATGTCATCTGTACCGACCTGCATATGCCCAAAATGAATGGGTTGGAATTAACCAAAGAAGTTTTGGCGACGGATCCCCGCCCAATTTTAGCGATTAGTGCATCTGTTGGAGATGACGATCCCCGCAATGTATTTGAGTTATTGGAAGCGGGTGCTTTAGATGTTCTACCCAAACCTCCCGCAGCCGGAGTCGAGGAATACGAAGCCATCAAACACACCTTAATTACCAAAATTCGCGTTCTTTCCGGAGTCAAAGTTTTCCGCAAAACCAAACCCTCCTCCTCCTCTTCCCCCGCTCCCTCTTGGGCTGAGCGACCCGTCCCGAGCGCAGTCGAGGGAAGTCGAAGCCCCGCCCCTAACCTCCCCAACTCCCTAATTGCGTCAAAAACCAAACTCATCGCGATCGGTGCATCAACGGGAGGACCCCAAGCCTTAAAAACCGTCTTATCCGGTCTTCCCCCTGCATTTCCCGTCCCCATCCTTTGCGTGCAGCATATTACCCAAGGTTTTTTACAAGGTTTGCTGGAGTGGTTGGGAAGTTATTGTCCCTTTACCGTGCGTATTGCCAATGTGGGGGAAATACCAGAAGGGGGAACGATTTATTTTCCGCCGGAGGGTTTGCATTTGGAACTAAACGAACAAGGCAGATTTGCCTATTCTTCACGATCGCGGGGCAATCATTGCCCTTCGATTGACGTGTTGTTCGAGTCCACAGTGCGCTATTATCGCGCCTCAGTGTTAGGGGTTTTGCTGACGGGCATGGGACGAGATGGAGCCGAAGGAATGCAGGCGATCGCGAGGGCGGGCGGTCATACCATCGCCCAAAATGAAGCCAGTAGCGTGGTGTTTGGCATGCCAAAAGAGGCGATCGCTCTCGGTGCGGCCAGGCAAGTGCTGGACTTGGAGGCGATCGCCCCAGCAATTCTCAGTCGAGTTTGCCGATCGGAAAAGGGAATTTAATTTAACTTTTCACAAAGAAAAGAGCCGTGCGACCGCCGATCTCGATCCCGCCGCGATCGGGCGTTCCCCATTGCTCGACGTACTTTTGACCGTCACCGCCAACGCCAACGCACATTTCAAAATCGTACAGCAGTTCTTGGTAGCACCCTGCTGATAAACCGGGCATTTTTGCAACGGGAACATCAAATGTGCCCCCAGCTTTGTTAATGATAGCCACGCCGCGATCGCCACGCTCGATAAAGAGTAAATTAGGACTGTCCGCACCTGCCGCAATTTCATTACCATTGCGATAATATTGCGATTCTCCATCCATTTGGGCGCGGAATTGACCGGCTGCGATCGCCGTTGGGGTAAAGGCATCAAACCGTAGAATTAAAGGCGTTCCTTCTTTGATTGCCAAAACGTAAGCCGTTGCGAGGGACAAATCCACCGGATCGAATTTCCAATTATCAAATTGCCCCGGTGCCCAAGTATCATGATTTTGGGCGAAAGTAATGGCTTTATCACCCGCTAGCGCTCGATTGGTATTGGCCGGATCGATCAAAGAACGCAAATCTCCGCCAATACTAAAAGCCGATTTCAACGTATTGACCAGTTGAAAATCCGTAATTCTGGAGAAAGGCGGGATATAGCGTTCGCTATCTTCGCGAGTATTGCCGATCACTTCCCCATAGCTAAAGATGTCCTCGGGAATGCCAGCCAAAATTCCCGTGATATCTTCGGGGGACATATGCTTGACGGCATCAAAACGAAAACCATCGGCTCCTAGGGCTAGCAGTTTTTGCATATACGCCTGCGCTTGTTGTTGCACGTAAGGTAAATTCGTTCTCAGATCTGGCAACCCTTCGGGATCGTTATTACTGCACAACCACTCATTTTCGACTTCGTAGGTGTTGTTATAGTCGTCAATACAGTCCTTTGGGTGGAAATATTCTGTGTTGGGGTAGCGGGGATAGGCTTCGGGGAAAGGGGCAACATCTTGGTAATAACGATAATTTGCCATATGATTAAAGACCACATCGACGATCACTTTAAGGTCGCGATCGTGAGCGGCTTCAACCAAATTGACGAAATCCGTTTCATTGCCCAAATTGCCGTCAATGACATAATCGAAGGGTTGATACTGGATGTACCATTCACTGTCTGAAATACAAGCATCATCATTGCGCGAGGGGGTGGCATTGATGGGAGATACTTGAACGTGAGTGTATCCGGCGGCTTGAATTTCGGGAAGTTCGGCCGTGACATCGACCAAACATTCATCAAAAGCGTGATAAATCGCATCCGCTCGAGCGGAACTAACCGGGAAATTAAAGGCGATCGCCAGCGTTAAAAAACCCAAACACAATAATTTAACGAGGCGATCGCGAGTCCAATGATTTTTGGCAAGCATCAAGTTAATTCTCTCGAGTGTAAAGAAGAATGACCAAATTTTCTGCAATGATATCTTAAGCGATCGCAGTAGCGACAATCGCATCGAAATATGCCTCCAAATCCGCCGCCGAGCGTCCGGTGACGAGATCCTCGTCAATCACGATGTGGCTTGGCTCGGGAACGTAAATCGCCCCTGCATTGTGAATATCCGCCAGCACCACCGTATGGCAAATCACTCGCCGCCCCATCAAAATTTCCGGACAAGGGGTTAAAATCCACAAACCGTGACACAATGCACCTTTGACAATATTTTTATTCAGCATTGCCTCTTTGAAGAACTGAACCGCAGGGGGGGTTTGCAATTCTTCAATGCTACCCAAGGATCCCATCGGGGGAATTTCCCGCAAACGTACGCTACAGTAATTCGCAGACATCAAAACGATATCGTAATCATTGGCATTGTAATCTTTGGGGTCTTTATAAACCTCTCGATAATAGAGTTTCGTTTCGGGGGAGTCCACATCGCTAACAATGGTGCGAGATTCTGCGCCATTCATATTGGTCATGAAATCAACACTCGCCCCAAGCACCTTAAAACCAATTTCGTAATAGTCCAGTTCGTGGGGAATAAATTCGGTTTCGGTTAAAATAGCAACTTTTTTGCCTTCTAGAACTTTGTAAGTCATGAGCTTTTTGGTGGTTTGCAATGTTGTTTTTTCGTCCTTTGGTAGGGACGTAAAATTTTACGTCCCTACAGGCGGTTAAAGTTTAGCGAACGTCAACAAACGTTACAGTTGTTTTAACCAAATCCGGAATTGGCACGGCAATTCGAGGACGAGCCTCAGAGCGAATCCGAGAGCGAACTCGAGTGCGAGTCCGAGGTTGTTTGATGGAGTCAACTTTAGCTGCAAACAAGTAAGGACGAATTTCCACGTTTGTGGGAATCGCACCTTTAAAGGCATAGAACAAAGTCACGGGTTTGTTATGAATAGCTTGTCCGGTAATATAGCCGACAAGATCGTGCTCGAAGGAATGGAAAGCATTTTTCCACGAGTGTTGTTTGGGGAATTGAATATCTGGCTCGTTCGTTGCAGCATACACCCAATGCCAAATGCCACCGTACTCGTGGTCTACCATTGTCTCGAACCAGTAAGCATAGGTAGTGGGTAAATATTTGGCATAGGAAGGATCCCGCAAGCTCAAAGTTGCTGTAGTCTGATCCAATTCTGCAAGAATCCACCATTCTTTATCTGTGTCAATGTTGCCATTTTTGTTGGGTCGCCGTCCCCAAGTTCCATCGGGAAGAAATGCCTCGTCTAAGATTAAAGGAATTTTTTCTTGAGCAAAAGCAGTCAGTTCGTAATGCCCGGTCAATTTGCCGATTTCATAGATCAGCCATAAGGTTTTAATGGAGTGACCGAAATCAGTATGATCTGTTTCTAATTGTTGTTTGATGGGATCGGTAATGGCTCCGAAGAACAGGTTCTTATCAGGAGAATAGAACTGTTCGCTCATAATGGTCGCCAGATCTAATAAATCCTCTTTCCATTCCGTTTGATAGGGTTCCGGTAAGGTGGGAGCTAGCAACAACATATACCCGTAAACTTGGTCGAGTTGAGAAACTAATTCTCGTTGGTTGCTGTAAACCCATTCCTCGGTTCCACCGGGGTTAACGTAATCGAGGTAATCTTCATGCGCCCAAGCGAGTAAGCCCCATTCTTCATCGAAGTAGGTATCAAAAATGTAGTTTTTGAGATCGATGATATGGGTTAAAACATCGGGGTCGCGGGTGAGATAATAGTAGAATCCTAAACCGGCAACGACGTAAGCCATATCTTGGCTGATGCGTCGGGCTTCTGTGGGGCCGGGAACGCCATCTATGGTGTAGGTGTAGGCTCCGCCTTCTGGTGCCAAAGCGTTAGCGATTAAGAAGTCAACGCCCGCTTTAGCCAGTCCTAGGTATTTGAAATCTCCAGAGAGATGGTAGGCAACGCCATAAGCAAAAACTTGGCGAGATTTGGCACGGAAATACTCGCGCTCGGGCTTGACGATGCCTGGAATGGGATTGGCTAGTTCCGGACAGGGATCGAACTCATCGTATAGAGAGCCGTCGTTACAGCGATAGGTCGGGAAATCGCCGATGGGATCGCCATAGGCAGTTTCCATGTCCCAAAAGGGTAACAAATCCTGGTGGAGGTGTTGAATCCAGCGATCGCCTGTGGGAACATTAGCGATGATATCTTCGATATAGACGGAATGAGGATCCACTACCGCTAAGGCAGGGGCCACGCCCGATGAGAACAGAAGGACGAAACTCAGCCAAAGGCTGGCAACCATCTTGAATAAGCGATGGCGATTGAGCGCGAACATGGACTACTCTTCCTTGATAGATAATTTTCGATTGTTAAAAAAGCGCATAACTCTCCCTTCCTCAGTTGCCGAGACATGAACTAAATATCATGACCACAACCAAAGATAGTAAATTGACGATAGGTCTTATTTACCGATTTTTGGAGACTCTCGTTAAATCAAGATCTCGAGGAGGAATTCTTTGTGAATCGCGCTTTTCGAGTTTGAAGGTAGCTTAAAAATTTTGGAACTGTCTAGGTATATTTACAAAATGAAACAATTACCTAGCGAGAGGAGTAGTATGAGTACAATTGCGAGTAAGTCAACTGCTAAAACTCTTAAAGTATTTCGCAAAGGAATAGTTTATATGGGTGGTGTCAATCCCCTCGCTCATAGGCTCGAGCAAGGCGATGAAATCGCCAGAGCTGTATTTTCTACAAGACTTCTCAGCGATCGCGATCGGGTGGCACATCCCTCATTTTTTGACCAACAGGCTCGGGGCATCCTCGATCGGCAGCAACAGGCGGAAAAGCGATCGCAAGATTGTGATAGTTCCTCAAGAACGTGATAGCCCCGTTTTGGCAGCCTCCGTAAACTGAAACTGTCAGTTCTACGGAAATAATCCCATGTCAACCGAAGCAATCTTTCCCATCGTCTTAATGTTAGCGACCTTACTATGTTCTCTCATCGCAGACTTTTTGTTTGCTTTTGCCACAGTTGTGATGCCGGGCATCAAAAGTTTACGCGATCGGGATTTTATCCGAGCCTTTCAAACAATCGACGGTATGATTCAAAATAACCAACCGATTTTTGTGGCGGTCTGGGTTGGCTCGATCGTTACTTTAGTTGCGGCGGCCGGACTAGGAATCGGCCTGCTGGATGGCGTTCAACGCCTCTTGATAATTATCGCTCCGATTGCCTACATTCTGGGTGTCCAGTTATCGACTTTTACGATTAACGTTCCTTTGAATAATAAATTACAAGCACTCAATGTCGATGAGATGGATGGAACGGCATTGAAAGTGGTGCGAATGAATTTTGAACCCCGTTGGAATCAATGGAACTTAATCAGAGCGCCCTTTGCAAGTCTCGTATCGGTTCTGTTAATCGTTCTACTGTTCCAACTTTGAAGAAGTAGCAAAACACGTTTTGGGGCAATCAGCGCACAATTTACATCTAAATTGCCTCATGCTAGTTCTGCCCCTTAGAGATGATTTACCAAGTAGGGGTAAAACTAGCGAAGTTGTCATGAGGGGCAATCTAGCTGAAAACGATTATCCTGTAAGGATTTCAGACAGAGAATTTTTCGATGAACCCCACGCTCTTCCCAATCGAACAGTGGAAAACGGCATGTAAAGTATAGGAGAATACAGGTATTGATTCAGAGCCGAGTGAATGAAATGCAACTGGCAACCCGAAGAATTAATCGAACACTGGACGCTTCTTCCTGACGAATTAGCCCTATTGACCAAGAAAACCGACGTTAATCGTTTGGGCATGGCCTTGCTCTTAAAATACCTGCAATATGAAGGACGCTTCCCGATATCCAAAAGCGAGATTCCCAAAGAAGCGATCGCCTATGTTGCTCAACTGTTAAAGATAGACCCCGAAAAATTTGCTCGTTACGACTGGGAAGGACGAACGATTAAAGCCCATCGTGCCTTGATTCGGGAGTTTTTAGGTTGGTCAGAGACCAGTGTAGAAGATGCCAATGCCTTAAGTGAATGGCTCGAAACACGAGTCTTAGCCTGCGATCTCAAACTCGAATCGTTGAAAAGGTCAGCCATAGAACGCTTGCGGTTTCTCAAACGGGAATTACCCACCCCAGAAAGGCTAGATCGCATTGTTCGTTCGGCAATTCGACGGTTTGAAGAGAATTTTGACCGAAAAATCGTCGCTTTTCTCCCCATCTCTGTTCGCGAAAAATTAGACCAACTCTTAGAAACTGCAACAAAAGAGGACAATGGAGAAGAACAAACCGAAAAAAGCCATACAGTCTCCTCTCTCGCCAACCTCAAAAGTGACCCCGGACGCTTGGGCATTAATAGTTGGCTCTCCGAAGCTGAAAAATTACAACAACTGAGACAACTGGAATTACCCGACAATCTCTTTGAGGGAATTCCCACCAAAATCCTGCAAACTTACAAGCAGCGAGTTGCTGTCGAACCCCCCAGAGAAATACGCCGCTATCCTCCCAATCGGCGCTACACTTTACTGGCGGCTTTTTGTGGGTTGAGAATGCAAGAGATCGTCGATCGCTTGGTAGATTTACTCGTTCAAATTATCCATCGAATTGGAGCGAGAGCCGAACGACGAGTGACCAAAGAAATCCTTGATGACTTTAAAAAAGTGAGTGGAAAAACGAGCATCCTCTTTCAACTGGCAGAAGCCGCCACGTTGAATCCTGAAGGCGTTATCAAAGAAGTTATTTATCCCGTTATCAGCAAACAAACGCTCAAAAATTTGGTGAGGAAATTCAAATCAACAGGCAGTGCTTATCGAGAAAAAGTATATCTTGTCATGCGTTCTTCCTACGGAAATCACTACCGAAGAATGCTTCCTCTTCTACTCAATCTTTTAGAATTTCGTTCCAATAACGAAACCCATAAACCCGTTATCGAAGCCTTAGAACTTTTGAAAAAATATGTGGGGAGTCGAGAGCGATATTACGATAAGAATGAGAATGTTCCTCGGCAAGGAATTATTTCCTCGAGCCTATCAGAACTCATTTTAGAAACCAGCAATGATGGTAGCATAAAAGTCAACCGTATTAACTACGAACTTGCTGTTCTTCAAGCATTACGAGATGGATTGCGATGTAAAGAGATTTGGGTCGTTGGAGCAAACCGCTATCGCAATCCTGAAGAAGACTTACCTACAGATTTCGAGCAACAAAGAGCGATTTATTATCAAGCCCTACAACAACCTGAAGATGTCGAAGACTTCATTGAAAACCTGCAAAAGCAGATGAACGAAGGTTTGGAACAACTCGATCGCGGAATGCCAAAGAACGATCCTGTAAAAATCCTTGCTAAAAATAATGGTTGGATTCGCCTCTCTCCGTTTAAAGCACTTCTAGACCCGCCTAATTTATACCATCTTAAAACCGAAATCGAGCAGCGATGGTCGATGACGAGCCTGCTGGATATCCTGAAAGAAACTGATTTAAGAGTGAATTTTACTCGATATTTTACCAGTGTTTCTAGTCGCGAAAACATCGATCCTAAAGTTTTACAAAAACGCTTGCTAATCTGTCTGTATGGATTGGGAACGAATACAGGCATTAAGCGATTAGCTCTAGGAGACCTGGGGGAAAAATATCAAGATTTACTGTACGTCCGACGTAAATTCATCCATCAATCCCAGTTGAGAAATGCGATCGCGGAAATTATTAATTCGACTTTCTCAGTGCGATCGCCCGATATTTGGGGAGAAGGAACGACGGCTTGTGCCAGTGACTCGAAAAAGTTTGGGGCGTGGGATCAAAATCTGATGACAGAATGGCACATCCGTTATGGCGGTCGAGGGGTGATGATTTACTGGCACGTTGACAAAAATTCAGCCTGCATTTATTCTCAACTCAAGACCTGTTCGAGCAGTGAAGTGGCGGCAATGATAGAAGGATTACTTCGTCATTGTACTCATTTGAAGATCGAGAAAAATTACGTGGATAGTCATGGACAGAGTGAAGTTGCTTTTGCTTTTTGTCATTTATTGGGTTTTGATTTAATGCCTCGGTTGAAAGCAATTCATCAGCAAAAACTCTATCTTCCCGATGTGGGAAAAAGTAACGATTATCCAAATTTGAAACTCATTTTAACTCGTCCAATTAATTGGGAGCTAATTCGCCAACAGTACGACCAGATGGTTAAATATGCAACAGCTTTGCGGTTGGGAACGGCGGAAACTGAAGCGATTTTAAAACGATTTACGCGCTCGAATGTGAGTCATCCTACTTATCGCGCTTTGGCGGAGTTGGGCAAGGCGATTAAAACGATTTTCTTGTGTAAATACTTGCATTCTGAATCTTTGCGTCGGGAAGTGAATGCGGCGTTAAATGTGGTGGAGAATTGGAATAATGCCAATGGGTTTATTTTCTTTGGCAAGGGGAAGGAAATTTCAACGAATCGTCTTGAAGACCAAGAGATTGCGGTTCTTTGGTTGCATTTATTGCAGTCGAGTTTGGTCTATGTGAATACGCTCTTGATTGAGGAGGTTTTATCGGAATCGCGATGGATGAATCGAATGAAGACGGAGGATTTGAGGGCGCTAACGCCTTTGATTTGGAGTCATGTCAATCCTTACGGGAATTTCCGCTTAAATCTCGATGAAAGATTGCCAATTCAGATGGTGGCGTGATGGGAGTTTGCTATTTTTAAGATGTTTTTATTCTCCTAAGAATTGTCCGAGGAGGTGGCGATAGCTGTCCCAGTTTGGCTGCCATTGGGCGATCGCCTGTTGCAATTGTTCGAGTTTTTCGGTGTTGCTTTCCCCTTCGAGGGGGTTGGGGAAGTTGCCGGAAAAGAGAACGGCCATTTGAGGGGCTTCTTCGTCTCGCTGGAGTTTAACTTCGCTAATGGTGAGGTTGAATTTGCGTCCGTCGAGGGTGTAGGTAAGGTTGAGATTAGCTTTGAGAGGTTCGCTGCCGGCATTTTGCCACGGAGCGGGGGCAAAGAGGGCGTTGATATAGTTGCGGGCGGCATCGTCTCCGGCATCGGGGAAGGTGAGGAAACTGCGGGGGTTGATGGCGGCGGCGCGGTAGTCGAGTTGGGGCAGGGCGTTAATGTATTTTTGGGCGAGGTCGGGGATTTTAGGTTGGAGGGGGTCTGTATTGCCGCTTAGGGATTCGAGGAAGGTCATGGTGCCGGCTTGGGCGATGAGGTTGATGCCGTTGGTGAAGGCGACTTGTGCCATTTGGGGAGTGAGGCGGGGTTGGCGGGCAAGTTCCCAGTCTTGGGAGACGATACCACTCCCTTTGAGGAAGGTGGGGGTGAGGAGGATGGGGTTGGAGTCGGGGGCGGCTAGGGCGATCGCGAGTTCTTGGATGGCGAGGGTTGGACTCATAGGAGATGTTGGGGGCATTCTATATCGATACGAGGGGTATTATTTCACAAGTTGGTCTGCATCGCGCAGAATTTTGATGGCTTCATTGTAGTTATTGCCCTCAGCTAGAGCATATTTTTTATGAAACTGTTCGCAGGCATAATCTAAAGCAGTTTTTCCTTCTCGATCTTTCAGGTTAATTTCAGCCTTTGCTTCAATCAAAATTCTGATAATTTGAACATTACCAAATTGCGCTGCTAGCATAATGGCTGTCATTCTCTCAGTATTTTGAGTATTGACTTCAGCACCCGCTTCAAGAAGTTGTCGAACCCCTTGTAAACGACCAATTCTGGTAATTTCCATTCGTGCTGGACTATTTACAGCAAACATGAGAGGTGTCCAACCTTCCTCGTCTCCGGCATTAACATTTGCTCCTGCTTTGAGAAGTAAGGAACAGATAGTTACAGTGGCTTCATCCCATCCACCTATTCTACCTAGATTCATTAACGGAGTAACCTCATCATCTGCATTACCGAGATTTGGATCTCCTCCAGATTCCAGAATTAGTTGAACTAACTCTACAGATCGTTCAATAACAGCACAATTAAGTGCTGTTGTTCCGATATCGTCAAACTCGTTCACATTAACACCAACGGTAAGAAGTTTTCGCACGGTATCAATATTTCGTTTTATTATTGCACTGGTTAATTGACAAACTAGGGGATCTGCTTCATCTTCAATTTGTCGCATTTGCATCCCTTTTGGAAGTGCTTCTAATGCTTCTGGATGTAATTCGGAATCGGTTAGAGGATAGAGAAAATCAAAGATATCTTTGTAGCCTTCTGATGCTGCATACTCCAAAGCATAAATCGATTCATCTCTAATTGGATTGACATTTGCTCCTACTTTAATCAACTTTTTAACGATTTCAAGATTTCCTTTTGCTATGGCTATAAATAAGGGAGGATAAACTTCTCCATAGAAAGGAAGATTGCAATCTGCTCCCTTATCCAGTAAGATATCAATAATGTCAATATATTCGTTATCTATTGCTTCAGTGAGTGCTGTTCCTGAACCAAATATGTGATTGACATTTGCGTCATAATTAATCAATAGTTGAACTACCCGTACATGACCATAGCTAGAAGCCTTTAACAAAGCAAGGTCAATTATTTGACTCTCTATACATTCTGTTGCAAGGAGAAAATTGACCTGTTCTATATCATTACTCTTAACTGCTTGAGACAACTTCTGCTAAGTTTGATTTTGAAAGGATTTATCTGTAATTTCCATCATTTTTTAAAGTGTTAATCTATTGATCGCGTACTAATATTTGTCCTGTATCTAGCAGCATTTGAACGGCTTCTGTATCGCATCTGAGATATGCTTGTCTAGCTAAAATTTTACTATTCAAATTCGGGTAATCGACTTCAGCCCCTAATAATATAGCTTCTCTTAACTGAGTGATGTTTTTAGATTGATATGCTGAGTCAAGCATATCAGGAAGATATCTCTTTCTTTTCTTACGATACTTCAGTCCTCTCTTCAAACGTTTTGATGCGTGAACCACCAAATTTTCTCTCGTCAATGGCAGTAAGTAGTCATAAATATCTTGCCATCCACAACTGGCGGCCAAGTATAAAGAGGTTTCTCCAAATTTGGCGATAGAGTTTACATCTGCCCCTTCATCCACGAGAAATTTTACGAACTCTAAATCGCCACTACAAACCAGTATCATTAAGATTGTCGTTCTTTCATCATCGTCGTACCATGTATTATTGATGTAGGCACGATCTACCTCGGGAACGTAGTTTTCTCGGAAAATATAAAAAGATTCTAGTGTTGCCAATCTCTCAGCCTGGTCGCCGTCTAAGTAGGTTTTACGATAGTAAAGGCTGAGTTTTCCATCATACGCAGAGTACATACGAGCAAGGTTTTTGTTTCCCATCAGTTATTCTAAGCTCCATATTTTTTCTATTAGCGATTTATAAGAGGTAAAACCTTAGCGATAACTCCTTTTTTAGCGGCTATTCTTTCTATCTCTTCTGCCCTAAGTTCATTTTCATGGCCACCAAAAAATGTGACGTATAGCACGCTTGGCACATACTGGCGGGTCTTCGCAAAACTTATCATAGCATCCCACTGACTATTGCCACGCCCATCTGTTTTGATGGTTCTTGCTCCAATTTTAGTGTCACCAATAAGCCACCCTTTTCTTCCCGGGCCTGTTTGCAACTTCCGCAAAGGAAAAGCTGATATAGCAAAGTCCGGATTAGGTAGGATAACTCCATTTACCGTTCTTGGCCCCGGACGTTCGGGAGGACTATTACATTGACGACCATTATGCACAACTCTTCCACTTGTGGTAATAGTTGGTTCTCGCCACAGAAAATGAGCATAGTTATCTGGCAAAATTGGACAAATACCTACATCGAAGATGAATTCCTCTACTAAATCTCCTGCATAGTCTCCGGCTCGTCCATCACCACCCCGAGCTAACTCTTGAGCTAGACTAATTACCTCCCCAAACGCAGAAACTTCAACAGGAACAACAGTGCTGATAAACTGGCCTACTAAATCTCCAACAATCCCTTGTGCTTTGTCAATCGCCTCTTGCTTTGCCGCACTGACTAGCTCAGATTTGATTGAGTTCAAAATATTTTGAATGACGTTATTTACATTCAACTCACTGATTGTAAACATTCCAGTAGGATCGCTATAAACATGAGGATTATTGTAAACAAACTGATAGGGATTGCTACTTTCAGGCTCATATTCAATCACATCAACCGGATCGCGACTGACAAACCTTCCCGTCTCAGGGTCATAATACCTTGCTCGGAAATGATAGAAATCCGTATTCGACTCCAACCACTGACCTTGGAAGCGGAAATCTCCTCCTAACTCATTCGGCATTCCCGTCCCACCATTCCGCAAATTGCCAAAACTATCATATTCAAACTCTGCCACCTCAACCCCAGAACCATCAGCCAATCCCACAATCGAACCCATGCCATCTTCTAGATAATAAGTCGGATTTCCTTGGTCATCCAAGCGCATCAACGGCATATTTCCAGCATATACATAAGCGGCCAAAGGATCGTTTGCGCCATCCATCACTAAATGCGGCGACTCCAAACCTTCTCCCATCAACGGTGCTACTACATAATCCTTTTCTCCTGCTCCATCCATCATTTCCACCCGACGACCCGCACTATCATAAGCATACTGCACCACGATATTATCCCCCTTCTTCACTTCGATAATCAAATCGTCTGCATTGTAAAGAAATTCCCACGTTTCCTCCTCTCTCGTTATCGTTTCCAATCGTCCCCCATCATCGTAATGATAGGTTTCCAATCCTTCACCTGTATCGATTTGCGTTAACTGATGAATGTTCTCGTAATCGTAACTTCCTTGTGCTTCTCCACTCGATACTGTTTGACGGTTTCCCTCCGCATCGTAACTATAAGCAATTTCTTCTTCCTGCACTCCATTGGCATCGTAATAGGTCTCTTTCTCTAAGCGTAAAGACTCATCGTATTTCAACTCCACATAAGAACCATCTTCTCGCGTTATCTTCGTCGGTTCCCCACTGTCAGAGCGGATGTATTCCACCGATGACATGACCGTGACTCCATCGGGTGCATAGTGAACGATTTTCTCGATGAAGTCGGTGTTTTCCTCGTAAGTGTAAACGGTTTTGATGCCATTGGGTAAGGTGCGCTCTTCTAGGCGATTCACCTTGTCGTAAATCATCACGGTTGCTTGAGTGTTGGGGTCGGTAACTTTCTCGATGTTACCATTGGCATCGTATTCGTATTCGGTGACGTACTCCGTTGCTCCATCTTTATCGGGTTTGACGGTCACTTTTTCCACCCGTCCGAGTTCGTCTCGTTGATAGCGAATGCTGCTGTTGTTGGGATAGTCCAATCCGGCAAATGCTCCGGTATTGGGGTCGTAATGGTAAGTTGTGGTTCCGGTGGGGTCTGTGACGCTTAAAAGCTGTCCGGTTGCAAAGTTCCAATCGGTGACGACTTCATAGAGGGGGTTTCCGTTGAGAGAGTAGACCCGTCGCGTTTCCAATCCCGAATCTGCATCGTATTCGTAATCAATGACTTCTCCAGAGGGTAATGTTTCCTGCATGAGAGCATTGGTGATGGGGTCGTAAACGAATGAACGCTGACTGTCATCGAGATAAGTAACGGTTTTTAAGTCTCCATTCTCACCGTAATTGTAGCCGAGAACTGTTTCTTCGCACCATTAGGTCCGAATATCAGACAAATTGTTGTATCCATATTTTATTGCCACTTCAGAAACTGTACCAAAACGACTCCAAGCATTTAAGTCGGCTCCAGCTTCAACCAATAATTTAACTATCTCCGTCTCATGTTTCATGATTGCATGCAGAACTGGTGTTACACCATCATCTTCCTCTATTTCTAAATCTGCTCCATTGGAAATTAAGACTCGGACTGCATCTATATTACCTGCACTAATTGCAAAATGTAAAGGAGATGATTCTCCACTGTAGTCAACATTAACTCCGGATTCTATAAGCATTATAATTACTTGAATATTTCCTTTTTCTGCTGCTAAATCAAGAGCAGTATATCCGGGATAATCTTCATCATCAATCTCCTCTATATCATCTCCTGATTCTATAATCTGCCTGAGCCAGAGAATATCACTATCTTCAATGGCTTTAAATAGACGAGATATGTTACTGTTTATATTTTTGTCTTGAGGATTCATACTATCTTAAATGAATTATTGCTTTAATGAAGTAATAAACATGATAACTCCTTTATTTGCAGATTCTCTAATAAGCTCTTTTTCTTTCGCTTGTCCACGTGGTCCTTGTGACCAAGTAAGGAAATAGTTGATTGGAATCCATTGAAATCCTTTAGCGTGTTTTCTGAAGGTTTTCCATTGTCCAGTAGGATCTCCATCTTCTATATATCGATTATGCAATGTTGTAACTGAAAATTTGGCATCTCCTAGTAAAAAACTTTTTCTACCCAAACTTGGTGTTAATATCAAATCCGGTAAAAAGATGTAGAATAAAGGGGAAGGAATGCACAGAAGACAATGCCACGCCAAGTCAAACTGAATCCCCATCTAAGCACAAAGGAACTTGAAAGGCGCTATAGAGCAGCAAAAGAAGGAATAGCCAGAAGTCATTATCAAATGCTCTGGCACATAAGCAAAGGGAAAACTCCGCAAGAAGTAGCAGAATTAACAGGGTAGAGCAGGGTAACGGTGTACGAACTGGTCAAA
>JBCCVR010000084.1:0-29376 GCA_039194995.1 Cyanobacteria bacterium P01_E01_bin.42
GAGCCAAGACTTCGTAAACATTTTAAAAATATCGAGCAATGTTTTCTCTTAAATATCGAGGATTCTTTACCTTTATTGACAGAGTATGAAAAAATTTGGCAGTTTCGAGAAGTAAAATCTGAGGAAACCAAAGAGTATGAAAAATTAAAAGAAATGGGTTTAGTGGTTACAAGACAAGGCAATCTAGTTATTGCTAACCGGATCTATGAAGAATATTTTAATTTGAGTTGGATAGAGAAAATACATTCACGATTGTGTCCTTATGCAAATAAACTCCGCAAGTGGCTAGCTTCAGATCGCCAAGATTATTCTCAACTTCTGGTGGGTCAAGAGTTACACAATGCTAGAGAATGGTCAAAGAATAAACGCTTGAAAGCTGAAGATATCCAGTTTTTAATTGTTAGTCTACTTTGGGATTTGCGAAAAGTTCAAATGAATTGGAATCACCAAGATAAAGTTCAAATGAACCTTGATCGTCAAGGTGAGAAAAGTTATCAAATTTTCTGTGAGCTTATATGTGATCTGCAAGAGTTGCAGAAAACAAAAAATCCAATATCTCTTGTACCTTCAATATTTTCGTGGACTGAAGGTGAGCCTTTTCTCACTAGAGTGATTTGTCAACACATTCGTGATTCAGAGGCAATTCCAACCAATGGGAAAGAGCAGTTTGTTAAAAACATTGTGGAGACTAGAGTTCTTAAAAATTGGGAGACACAAGAGGTAGCAGGGCATTTTAACAAACTTAAAAATTCGATTTTTAGTAATGACAAAGGGATTAAATTATTAAAGTTATATAAACAAGTTATCCAAGAAAATATTATCGGGGATGATAGTTCAGAACTACAAGATATTTTATTGCGATTGGGGCTAATCAGAAAGGATAATGGGAAGTTAAAAGTTAGTAATCGTATTTATAAAACAATTTTTAATTTGGATTGGGCTGAAAAAATGTTAACCGATTTGAAACTTAAATCACTACACATAGTTAACCACAACAATAGCAGAAATCTTGAAGAAATTTATCAAGATTTTGTACGACGATCGCAAGAAGAGAACAATATACATAATTCTTTTGCCTTAATTGATCAAATCTCATTGTGGACAGGACAAAATGCGATCGTCTGCGAACATCTTTGTAAATTTATACTTCGTGAAAAATTTAAGATCGCAGATGGAAACGAAGAATTTGTTATGATCGAGATCGTTGAACTATATTTAACGCAAGAGATACATGATAATTCTCTAGAAGATTTAGAGTATCTCCAAGAATTTTTCTATCAAAATAAATTTGAAGATTTTTTGCGCGAGGACAGAGGAAAAATCTCAGCTACCAATCGTCTTTATTTAGATTTGTTGAGTGAACGATTGAATTTGAGCGAAGCAAAAGTAAAACAAATAGAACAAGAAAAATATCAGCCTTATACTTTCAAAGAGAGTAATTTAAAAAAATATCAAGATTATTTGAGTATTCTTCTTCGAGAACAAGGCAAAATAGACGTAAAAGATCGAGAAAATCTTAAAAGTATCCAAAAACTGTTAAATCTTTCTGATGCAGAAATACAAAAACTTGAAAATCAAGCTGTAAAAAGAAAAAATACTCGATCTAAACTCAAAAACTTACTAAACTTGAAAAAAAATAGGGGTGTTGTAATCGGCATTATTTTTTTACTAGGTTTAGTAACTGGCAGTATTATTGGACTTGCTCTACCTTCTCAAATGTCTAGAAGAGAGGATATTTTTATTTCAAGAACATTATCTGATATTCCCCGTTTTGCAGAAAATATTCCTCTCAGTCAAACTCTAACACAACGAGGAATTGCAGTAAATAGTATGGCGTTTACTGATGATGGTACAACAGTTGTTATTGGAGGCCAAAATGGTAAATTAATTGCCTGTGATATAACAACAGGACAATTGATAGAATATCAGAATATCTCTAATGCTAACATTCTTTCAGTTGCTATCAGTTCTGATGGAAATAAAATCATTAGTGGTGATGAAGATGGTGTTTTAAGAATATTGAATAGAGAGACAAATCGTGAGTTAACTGAGCAACATTCTTCTGAAATTCGTGCAATTGCTATTAGTGAAAATGGAGAACATATTATTAGTGGCGATAAAAGTGGATTGATTAAAATTTGGAACTTGAAGAATCAGACCAATCGAACAATTGTTAGAAATCGTCATGCAGTCCAAGTTAATTCTTTGGTATTTCATCCAGATCGCCCCGAAATCATTAGCGGGAGTAGTGATGGTACTGTAAGATTGTGGGATTTGGATACAGGAGAATTAATTAATGTTTTGGATGCGGATCAATCAGTTTTCACTATTGCGATAGATCCCACCGGACAGAAAATTTTTGCAGGTTTACAGGATGGAACGATTAACATTTTTGAGCGGGAGAGTCAAGTTGAAATTCCTTTAAAAGGAGGTGATGATAAAATCTCATCGTTAGCACTTAGTCAAGATGGCAACATTTTGGTTAGTGGGAGTAACGATCGCATAATTCGAGTGTTGGATGTAAATACATTGAGAACAATACAATCTTTCACAGGGCATAAAAATTATATCAGCTCTGTTGCGATTAGCCCAGATGGTCGAACTATTATTAGTGGTAGCAGAGACAAAACGATCAAAGTATGGCAAGCAAAAGTAAAACAATAGCTAAGAGGAATTTTTTGATATGAAACCTAAATTTATTCGACAAAATGTTTCTCAATCTTTTTGCATCAGAAAAATGGTTCTAATGAAAAGTATTTTTTTTGTATCTACTGTTTTGTTAGTTTTATTATCTACAGCTTGTTCTCAAGAAACCATTCCTGTAGATCAAGCACCCAATCTAACTCCAAAATTCGATAGCCAGTTAGATTCAATTCTCAAACGCAAAAAGCTAATCTGTGGAATTGATGGCGATCTACCGGGAATTAGTTTTAAAGAGCAAGATAGATATACTGGCTTAGATATTGATATTTGTCGTGCGATCGCAGCCGCTTTATTCGACGATCCAAACGTAGTAGAATACACCGAGCTTGATTCTACAAGACGCTTTGCTGCCCTTACTCAAAATCAAATTGATGTTTTATCTCGCAATACAACTTGGACACTTCAACGAGATGGAGCTGTTGGTATGGCATTTGCTCCAACAACATTTTATGATGGTCAAGCCGTGATGGTTCGTAAAGATGCGGGAATCACAACTTGGGCTGATTTGGCGAATAAATCGATTTGTGTTGAAGTGGGAACAACAACCGAACACAATTTGCGCGATAAAATGCGAGAATTAAATGCTCCTCACAATAATCCAGTTGAATTAAGTAGCACTGAAGATACTTATGAACTCTATGAGGCAGGTCGTTGTAATGGGTTGACATCCGATCGCTCTCAACTCATTTCTCTAAAATCGCGATTAGAGAATCCAGAAGAACATATCATTTTAGATGAACAAATATCGAAAGAACCTTTAGGACCTGCTGTTGCCGATGGTGACTCGCAATGGTTCGATATAGTACAGTGGGTAATTTTTGCTTTAATTCAAGCTGAAGAATTGGGGATTACTCAAGCAAACCTCGAACAGTGGGAAAACTCTGAAAACCCTGCCATTCGTCGTTTTTTAGGCAAAGAGGGAGAATTGGGTGCCGGGTTGGGGATATCCAACGATTTTGCCAAGCGGGTTATCAAGCACGTAGGAAACTATGGGGAAATCTACGATCGCAACCTCGGAGCCAAATCCCAGTTTCAAGAACCTCGGGGATTGAACGCACTGTGGAAAGATGGCGGACTCCTGTACTCTCCTCCCTTTCGGTAACGCGATCGCCCTTACCATCCCGCAAAACCCGCAACAGGAGAGCGCATCTTCGATAAAAAGCGCAACAAAGTGTCAAAAACCTTTACAATAGGGGGACAGAGAATGTCTAGGGAGAACGACGGGTTAAAGTTAGCACGTCTTTAGGCTAGATTAATTCTCTTGTTTAATCTCCACTTGTTCTTAACTTACAACAAAAGGATTTAAAAACAATGACACCAACACTTTCTAACTTTTTCTTCAGCCTGATCGCCGGTGGATTAATTGTTGTCGTTCCTGCAACGATCGGTCTGATTATTATTAGCCAAGCTGATAAAATCAGCCGCACTTAGAACCAAAAAGTTATTAATTTCACCCGTGTGTTGCAGGCTGTATAGCGTAGCCCACGTCGTGAAATATTTCAGTGAATTTGTTGCTATGGGTTAGGGGATAGAAATGCTTTGATTTTGCTTGGCTATTCTATCCACTGCGACCCATCTTTTTTTTATTTTTACGATCGCCCTTATCGTTATTGGCAGCGAGGGATCGAACCATTTTCTGATTCGTATTATGATGGAGGAACGATCTTAATTTTCAATCCGAGCGATGGGCAATGACAGAACCGAACCAGTACCCCCAACCCGATGATGCAGTCTTAAGCAATTCCCAAAGCGATCGCGGCGGTATGGTTTTAGGTGGAGTTGAAGGGGTGAAACAGCGTTTGTCGAGTCCGGTGGAAAGCGATCGCATTGAGGCATTATATCAAGCTCTTCAATATGGTCGAGAAGGCGTAAATCTGGTTATCGAAGCCTTTCTTAAAGATACATTTCCCGTGCGCAGAAAGGCTTATACAATTTTGCGCGATCGCCAAGAAGCCGACGCGAAACAAGTTCTGCAAGAATACTATTTCTGGACGGATTGCGAACCTCTTTTTACTATACCGCTTTCCGCTTCGCATCAATATGCAACAGAAATTAGTGCCGATGGTCGAATTCTTGCCCGCAGCTACCAGCGAGAAACGAGGGCAAATACGAGCAATCTTGAATATTGGGTGGATATTCGCGATCGCCAAGATCCCCGCAATTTTGAATACTGGGTTGAAATTTGGGACTTGCAAACTTCCGAGAAGATCGCAACTTTGAGAGACTTTAGCCACCCGGTTCATCTCGCCCTAACTTCCAATGGAAAAACCCTGATTACAGGTGAGGGTTCTCACTCTCATTTTAATTGCGTTCCGGGGGAGCGTACTGGGTTAAAAGTTTGGGATATTGCCACAGGAAAAAAAATCTTTTCGGATCGAACTGGGGCAATTTTATCCATGTCGTTAGGAAGCGACGATCTAACTCTTGCTGCCAGTCATTATATCTCGGAAAGCCGCTCTCGACACGCTCGCATCACGCTCTGGGATTTGGCGCAACAACAGCGATCGCACGAAATTGATTGGAATCAACGCAACTTTACCCATACTTGTCACGTCGCCATTCACGCGACAGAAAAAATCGTCATCGGATACCACGATCTTTGCGGTTCCACTCATAACGCATTTGTTCTTCAGCAGCAAAGTTCCTCGATCGCTAAACTGAAAGCATGGGATATTTCCGAACAACCCGCACGAGAACTCTATTCCTTGATCATTCCCCATCCCTATCAAGTGGAATGCTTAGCAATTAATCCCAATGGTTTATCTTTTGCAAGCGGAGTAAAAAACACCTATATCCCTTCTTCGAGAAAAAAATTAACAGAACTTTATGAAAACACGATCAAGCATGAAACAATTACACTTTGGAAGCTACAAGAATTATCAGTAGATTCTAGCGATCGCCAAAATGAGCAATGTCTGACCTTATTAGAAGGTCATGAAGGGACTATTCACAGTTTGGCTTTTAGTCCGAATGGTTTAATTTTAGCAAGTGCGAGTAACATTCCAGAATATAACGTCAGACTTTGGGATGTAGAATCCGGTCAAGAAATTTATAAGTTTCCCAAAATTCTCGGAATTAACTGTATTAAATTTCATCAAAATGGGAAAACTTTATATATTTCTACTTTTGATAAACTCATGGCATGGGGTTGGAAATAATAGCAAGAAATGCTCTAGCGTTTTGTTCCTTCATTAAATATCAATCACTTTTTATTTTCACAGGAGTAGAAATGACAGAATCGAAAAATCGCCCCCAATCCGATGATGCAATATTAGGAAATTCTAAGGGCGATCGCGGCGGTATGGTTTTAGGCGGAATTGAAGGGGTAAAACAACGGTTATCGAGTCCGGTAGAAAGCGATCGCATTGAAGCACTTTCCGATGCAATCCAATATGGAGAGGAAGGGTTAAAACTTGTCATGAAAGCCTTTCTTGAAGATACGCCACCCGTTCGTAAAAAGGCTTATACAATTTTGCGCGATCGCGATGAATCTGAAGCAAAAAGTATATTGCAAAGTCCTCAAACTTGGCAATATTGTCAAAAGCTGTGGACTTGGGGACATCCTACACCTCATGATGTTTATGAGACCGTAATTAGCGCTAATGGACGAATCCTCGCATCTAGTTATATTAATGGTACGAGACAATACGGTATCGATCCTCGCATAGACGGTCAATGGATTGAGATGTGGAATCTCAAAACGCATCAGTTTGTGAGAATATTGAAGGATTTTGAGCGTCCTGTTAAGTTGGCAATCTCTTCCGACGGACAAACTCTGATTTCAGGGGAATGTTCCAAACACTGGTTTGTTAACTATATCCCAGAATATCGCGAAACCATAAAAGTTTGGGATATCTCGACAGGACAAGAAGTATTTTCAGGCCGTGCGGGGTTCGTCTTATCCATGACACTGGGAATGGACGATCGAACCCTTGCCGTCACTCATTATACTTCCGATCGCCGTCCGTTTTCCGATTGCAAAAAATATACATATACTGTCAGAATAACGATATGGGATATACAGAAAAAGAAAGAGTTGAATACCATTGAAGTGCATCACTCTCCCCCTCATCTCAATAAATATACGGATGGAAGCTATGAGGAATCTTGTCCGGTTGATATTTATCCTGCCAGTAACATTGTTATTGTTTATCAAAATAATTGCTTTTTTGATGAGGCTAAGCAAGAATATACGAAAGGGATCAAAGCATGGGATTTTTCCTACAAAGAGGCAAGAGAACTTTATTCACTACCCATTAGCGAT
The DNA here is from genome assembly GCA_039194995.1 of Cyanobacteria bacterium P01_E01_bin.42. Taxonomy (GTDB): domain Bacteria; phylum Cyanobacteriota; class Cyanobacteriia; order Cyanobacteriales; family Spirulinaceae; genus CCY15215. The sequence goes on from JBCCVR010000084.1 coordinate 6,968, forward strand.
ACGATTTCCCTCCGTCAGCTTGCGATCGCACCGAATGGCCTGTATTTTGCAACAGCAGTTCATCCCTATAAAAAACCTTTGCCAGAAACTTCTAACGATCGCACTCGGAACTACAGCACAATTAAACTGTGGAATTTACAACCGGTACGACAAAACTTTAACTTTAATTGGTTATTTGAATTATTTAAAAAAGAAAGTGCTGAATCCGCCGAACATTCTCAGGTCTACCTGCAAGAAAAATATTGTCTGGGTTTATTAGAAGGACATCAAGGACATGGGGAATCTCTTGTTTTTGCATTTAGTCCAGATGGGAAAATTCTTGCAAGTGCTAGTAGATACAATAAAAAAGACGGTATTAAAATTTGGGATGTAGAATCCAAAAAAGAGATTTATACTTTACCGCAATCAACCCCTAGATTCATGAAATTTCATCAAGATAAAAAGATTTTATATGTTGTAACTTGGTCTCAAATTCAAGCATGGGGTTTTGAATAATCAATTGCCTGAATCTCAAGCTGTCTTGTGTTTTAATCAATGTAACTGATACTTTTTTATTTTTGTAGGATTATCATGATAGACTTTACAAGCCCTCAATCTAATGATGTTGTATTGAGCAATTCTAAAGGCGATCGCGGTTTAGTCTTAGGGGGAATTGAAGGGGTCAAACAACGCTTATCGAGCGATGTAGAGGCCGTTCGTATCGAGGCCTTATCTCAAGCCTCTCAATACGGACGAGAAGGATTAGACTTGATTATTAAAGCCTTTCATGAAGATACGGAAGCCGTCCGTAGAGGGGCTTATTTTTGTCTGCGCGATCGCCAAACACCAGAGATTAGACGGATTTTACAGGGATATTATCCTTGGGATTGGAAGTCTTGTAAAAATCTTTTCACTTATCCAATTAAAAATAACTTCTTTCAGTATTTAGTGATTAGCAAAAATGGGCTGATTTGTGCATTTCATTGTATGTTTTTAGACGATCGGAAAAAATTGCATTGTATTGTTAAAATTTTGGATCTGTTAAATCTCAGGAAGATCAGAACTTTGACTGGCTTTAAATCCATCCCCAAACTTGCAATTACAACAGATGGTCAAACCCTCATTACTGGTGAATATGGGGGAAATATCACGGCTTGGAATACTCAGACTGGAGCAAAACTTTTTTCACGATCCGTCGGTGCAGTGACAAATGTTGCGATCGGAGATGATAACGAAACATTGGTTTTTAGCACCAATTTACCTGTTCTAGAATCAGAGCGGGTAGGATGGGAAACTCAAGTGGAAATATGGAATTTACCAGAACAAAAACGATTAAAATCTGTTTCTATTGGTATTGATTGGGAAGAGAATCAATTCAATCAATATGGCAATACTCATTTTATCGATCTCAGTCCTCATAATGAAATTCTACTTTGTCAGGCTTTTGCCAGTCAATATGATAGTAAGCCTGTAGATATTTGGAATATTGCTGAAGGAAGAAATAGGAAGAGTTATACCCTCAAATTTCCAAAATATTATAGAAATAAGTGTTTTGCGATCGCTCCTAATGGTTTGTATTTTGCCACTCCTATGACATACACATCACCCTATATCCCAAATACATCCCATCGATTAGTTCCAGAAAATTCTCGCGATCGAACTGTTCGCGATCGCGCAATTACACTCTGGAAACTCCACAAAGATCCAGAGATCGATCTTCTCGAAAAGTCATCTGGGGATCGAAATGACGCATACGAATCAATTGTACGAGAAAAACAATTTTTGGGTTTATTACAAGACAATGGCGATATTACCTGTTTGGCTTTTAGTCCCGATGGAAAAATTTTGGCCGTTGGTAGTCACCCTATTTTAGATGGTGAAGTTAAACTTTGGGATTTAGAATCCCGCAAAAAAATTTGTACCCTAACTCGAGAGAATAGTCCGATTAAATTTGTGGGATTTAATCAAGATGGAAATATTTTATATACTGCCACTCAAAATAATTTAAAAGCATGGGGATTTTAGTGTAAATCATCGTATTAATTTTTATGATATAATACTTATTCAGTATTCGCCGATCTAAAAATGACAGAGTTTCTAGATTCCCCTCAATCAGATGATGCAATATTGAGCGATTCCAAAAGCGATCGCCTCGATCTCATTTTAGGTGGAATTGAAGGCGTAAAACAACGCTTATCGAGCCAGATAGAAGCCGTTCGCATCGAGGCGCTATCTCAAGCCTCTCAATACGGACGAGAAGGATTAAACCTGATTATTAAAGCCTTTCGTGAAGATAGCGAAGCCGTTCGTAGGAGTGCTTATTTTTGTCTGTGCGATCGCCAAACACCAGAGATTAAAAAAATTATCCAAGGCTATTATCCTTGGGATTGGAAGTCTTGTAAAAATCTTTTTATCTGTCCGATTAATGCCGATTCATCCCGTCGTTTAGTAATGAGTGCCAATGGTCAATTTTGTGCGTTTAACCGCAGCATAATGGATCGGGATAATCTGGAGTATATTCCCGAAATCTGGGATTTACAAAATCCGCAAAAGTTAAGAGATTTGCCAAGTTTTAAGACTCCTCCAAAACTTGCAATGACAAATGATGGACAAATACTTATTACTGGGGAATATATCGGACAAACTATTAGTGCGTGGAATCCCCAAACTGGAGAAAAAATTTTTACTCAGTCCGTCGGTGCAGTTGGCAGTGTAGCGATCGGAGAAGAGAATGAAACGTTGGTTTTCAGTCGGAATTTACCTCATCGAGGCTCGAGGGAATACACATGGGAAACTCAAGTGGAAATATGGAGTTTAGCAAAACAAAAAAGATTAAATACTGTTTTCATCACTGTAGAAGAAGATCCGCAGAAGAAATATGGTAAATTTGGTAATGTCCGTGGTGTGGCTGTCCATGCTCGCAGTAAAATGTTACTTTGCAATGCTTTCACGATGGGACAAACGGGTAATCCTATAGAGGCTTGGAATATTGTCGAGGGAAAAAATGAGAAAAGTTATACTCTTAATTTTCCAAAATATTACAGAAATCAATATCCTGTCATCAATCCCAACGGATTATCTTTTGCAACTGCGATGACTTATACTGCACCTTATTCAACTAATCCAGCCGACCGGTGGATTCTGGAAGATCCGAACGAACAAACCGTTCGCGATCGCTCGATTACACTTTGGAAACTCCACAAAGATCCAGAGATCGATCTCCTCGAAAATTCATCTAAAATCAATGACAGTGAATGCAAATCGCTTGTACGCAAAAAGCAATTTTTGGGTCTAATTGAAGCGGGCGAGATTGATTGTTGTGCTTTTAGTCCGGATGGGAAAATTCTAGCTACTAGCAGCCGCACCATTTTAGCAGGTAGAGTCACACTCTGGAATTTAGATTCTTATCAGAAAATTTGCATTGTAACTGAAGAGAATCGTCCGATCGAATTTGTTAAGTTTAATCAAGATGGAAACGTTTTGTATACTGCCACAGATAAGGCTTTAAAAGCATGGGGATTTTGAAGAACTCAAATTTATTCGCATTTTGTGGTTATGAAGTAGAAAATAAAATGCAGTAAATGACTTAAAACAATTCCCTTAGCTCATGAATTTTAGGAAAAGGTAGCCTTTGTTACGATCTTGTGCCAAGCGGGAACGCAAGATTAGCCTGAGTCAGTGTCTGGTATCAACGATAAAACCGTATGAGTACTACCCTCGAACCGTCCAATCGGGAAGCATCAACAGAACGGGATCATGCAACCTTTGAAAATTTAACCTACTACAAAATGCTGGCCTGTGCTAGTATCGTCGGCATTGCTGGCGGTTTAGTGGCAACTGCCTATTATTTTGTTTTAGAAGAATTTCTTTCTTTTGTCTGGGAAACTGGCAAAATATTTGCCCTGCCTTTCTTTCCCACTTGGTTGCCCCCTTGGAACTATACGTGGATTATTGCCACCCTCGGCGGTTTGGGGGTTGGCTTATGCTTGCATCTGTTTGGACTGCCTGGAGAGATGGCAATTGTTATCGATCGCGTCCACGATGCCGGGCGTTTGGAACCCAAACAAACCCCCAGCATGATTATTACCTCTTTGGTTTCCATTACCGCAGGAGGCAGCCTCGGGCCGGAAGCCCCTCTCGTTCAAGTGAACGGCAGTTTGGGCAGTTGGCTGGCAGAAAAGCTGAAGCTGACGGTTAAAGAGATGAGAATTCTCACATTTTGCGGGATGGGGGCGGCATTGGCGGCTTTTTTTGGCGATCCCGTGGGAGGTCCCCTATTTGCTTTGGAAATTCCCCACCGTCGCGGGATCGAATATTACGAAGCCATTATTCCCGCAACGATCGCGGGGATTTGCAGCTTTGGGATCTTTCGCTGGGGGACGGGGTTGAATGTGGGGGGAATCTACAATTTTGGTCGCTTTGAGGTTTTGCCCGCTCTAACGTGGATTAATCTATTAGAAGGGGCTGCATTGGGAATTATTGGTGCTTTGGCGGGAATTCTCTTTATCGGTATGTTTCGCATCATGGGGATGTTGATTCAAAAAGTCAAGCATCGCCATATTCTCTTAGCTGTATTGGGAGGATTGGGAATTGGTTGGCTGGCGGTTTTATATCCGCAAACTCTCTTTTTCAGCGAACAACAAATCGAAACACAATTACTAGCACAATCGGTTTCTCTCGGAACGCTAACATTATTAGGAATTTGTTTGGCAAAAATGCTGGCAATTTGTTTTACTATTCACGGCGGATTTCGCGGTGGGTTTATCTTTCCTCTCTTTTTTACAGGGGCGAGTTTGGGTTTGGCGATCGCCTCGGGCATTCCTGCGATTCACCCTACCATTGCGGCTTTATGCTGTATGGCGGCGATCAATGTTGCCATTACTAAAACCCCCATTAGTACCGCCATTATTTTGAGTGTTTTATCCGATACAACGATTTTACCGATCGTTGCGATCGCCAGTTTTACCAGCTTTCTTTTAACCAGTAATATCGGCTTATTGAAGACGCAAAGATCCAGAACTTCGGAAACAATATCGGGGGTTTCTGCTTAATATATGAGATTGGGCATTTGAAATTTATAGGGTTGAAGTTAGCAAACAGAGATACATTAAATTGTATCTCTGTTTTTATGATGAGTTTGCGATCGCAAATCAGACGATCGCTTCTTCTTTCACCAACTTATCCCAACCCAAATCCTTGAGAGAATTATTGCGACGGAGGGGACGAGTGACTAATTCCAAAATATCTCGAGCATTGGTAAACCCGTGCATTTGAGCAAAGGTAAATTCTACCGACCATTTGGTATTAATTCCTCGTGCTTCTAATGGATTTGCGTGTGCCATTCCCGTAATGACCAAATCCGGATTTAACTCGTAAATACGTTGAATTTGGTTATAATTGTCGGGTTTTTCTACAATTTTCGGCGTGGGAACTCCCATTTCTACACAGGTTTTTGCTAACAGATTTAATTCTGCTTTTTGATAGCGTTTATCCATGTAGGGAATGCCAATTTCAGGAACAGTCATTCCCGCACGAATCAGAAAACGTGCCAAAGAAACTTCCAGCAAATTGTCTCCCATGAAGAAAACAGATTTACCGCGAATGAGTTGGAGATAGTCTTCCATCCCTTGCCAAATTGCCACTTCTCGTTCTTCTAATCCTTGGGGTTCGATACCAAATACCGAGCAAATCTTCTCGATCCACGCGCGAGTTCCATCAGGTCCAATGGGGAAAGGCGCACCAATTAACTTACACTTACGACGGCGCATTAATGTGGTTGCAGTGCGGGAAAGAAAGGGATTGACTCCGGCAACATAATACCCTTCTTCAATAACGGGTAATTCCGTATAATGCTTGGCAGGTAACCAACCCGATACTTTAATGCCTTGCTTTTTCAGTTCTAGAGATAGGTTGGTTACGACCGGATCGGGAAGAGAACCAAATAAAACTAAAGGCGGATGATCTTTGTATTCCGATTCCTCTGCTTTGACTTCTTCCGCTTTACGTCCGAAATTGAGAAGTTTTTGGATGGCATTGCGATCGCCCTTTTCTTCCTCTTTCACCTGCGCTTTTTTAGGACAGCGTTGTGCCATTGCTGCCAGTACGGTATCCTCTCCTTGGGTAAACGCATAATCCAAACCATTAGCGCGTGCAACCACGATAGGAATGCCAATTTCTGCCTCTAACTTGGGAGCCAATCCCTCCAAGTCCATTTTAATGATTTCTGTGGTACAAGTGCCGATCCAAACGATAACGCTAGGATTGCGATCGCGCTTGATTTGCTCGCACAATCGTTTCAGTTCGTCATAATCGTTTAACTTGGCCGAAATATCCCCTTCTTCTAGTTCTGCCATTGCATAGCGGGGTTCGGCAAAAATCATCACACCCATTGCATTTTGCAGGAAGTAACCGCAAGTTTTCGTACCGATGACCAAAAAGAAACTATCTTCAATTTTTTGGTATAACCAAGCGACGCAACTAATGGGACAAAAGGTATGATAATTCCCAGTTTCGCACTCAAAATTTAGTGCTGGGGCTTCGTGTTGAGCAACAGTCATTCTCTTAAATCTCCTCTGAACAACAAACAATAACTAATTACCAATCACCAACTCTATATTCATACTTGGTGACTGGTGACTGATAACTGATTTACACCATCATCAGATCGAGTTCTTCTGACTCAGTTTTGGGTGCTTCGGGGGGGTTGAGATAAAAATCGGATAATAAGGAGAATAATTCGCGATCGGGTGCATCGTTAGGGACAACTCCTTCCGGTAATGCCAAAATTTGATCGGCAATGTTCAAATAGTAATCGCAGACATAACTTAAAGAGGGATCGTTATCTGCCATTTCAAATAAAGTTTGACCTTTGACCCGAGAAACGCGGATATCTTCAATTAAGGGTAAAACTTCCAGTACGGGCATGGGAACCGCTTCGATATACTTATTAATTAAATCCCGTTTTGAGGTGCGATTGCCGATTAAACCTGCTAGACGGAGGGGATGGGTGCGTGCTTTTTCCCGTACCGATGCAGCGATACGGTTGGCAGCAAATAAGGCATCAAACCCGTTATCAGTGACGATCGCGCAGTAGTCGGAATAGTTCAAAGGTGCTGCAAACCCGCCGCAAACCACGTCACCCAAGACATCGAAGAGGATGACTTCGTATTCGTCAAAAGCATTCAGTTCTTTTAAGAGTTTAACGGTTTCTCCCACCACGTAACCGCCACATCCCGCACCTGCCGGAGGGCCACCCGCTTCTACGCAATCTACGCCGCCATATCCTTTATAAATAACATCTTCGGGCCAAATATCTTCGTAGTGAAAATCTTTTTCTTGCAGGGTATCGATGATGGTGGGAATCAAAAATCCGGTCAGGGTAAATGTACTGTCATGCTTGGGATCGCAACCAATTTGCAGGACTTTTTTACCGCGTTTTGCCAAGGCAACGGAAATATTGCAACTGGTTGTGGATTTGCCAATGCCACCTTTTCCATAGACTGAAATTTTCATGGTTCTCTTTCTCCTCTTGTGATGACGGTCGTAGATTATCGGGCAAACTCGTTAATTTGCATTATGGCGCTTGCGATCGCCCTTGCAAAGCGATCGCGAAAAAGAAAAACGCCATAAATCTCTAATAACGAGAGCTAAATTAAGCAAACATCTCAAAAAATCCCGTATTTTCTGTAAAATCCTAAAAAATCTTTCAAAAATCTGATTTACATATCTTTTTTTAAAAAATAGTGACAATACACAAAAATATTATCGAGCATTTACCGCATATCACCTACAAAATGTCAAGTTACCAGAGGTGATGTTTTGCCCGTTAAAATTTGAAGAGGACAACGCAGAAAGAAAGGATCGAGAGAATATCTTGAAAATCTTGGTTTGGGTGATGCTTCCGGAGAGACAGGGGCGATCGCAAAACCCGGCTAACGTAAAGAATCCTTACATTTTCCCAAAACCCTATAAATACGACACAATAGGAAAAAGCTGCAATGACTCCATTGGTCATTGTTAATTGTTCATTGGTCATTGAAATGGCTTTCCCTCCTCAGTCTGAAACCATCATCAGCAACCTTTTTTATCTGGTTGTCGGACTTGCCATCCTCGTCTATATCTTGCGAGGATTGGCAGTCTTGTCCTTTATCCCGGGGGGGATTATTTGGTTTTTGGTTTTATTGGCGATCGCCACGGGAATTCTCTTCTTAGTTGAAAAAAGTCGGCGGTTTTGAGCTAAAGTCCGGGGCAATTGGGAAGAGAACGCGATCGCACAATCCGATGAATGCCTTACTCGTGGCAATTTTGTAAATTTTTATGACATAATTTGGCTAAAGACTGTTTTTCATGTCTGAGATAGTCTTATTGTTCCAGTCTGCCCGCAGTCAAAAAAATTATTTAGATTTGCATCTGATGAGTTCTACAGTTCTAATTAAAAATCTCAAGAAAAAGTATGGAGATGTCGAAGCCGTCAAAGATATCTCCTTTAAAGTCGAGAAAGGGGAAATTTTTGGCTTGCTCGGACCCAATGGAGCCGGAAAAACCACGACAATTCGTTGTTTGTGTACCCTTTCCAAACCCGATGGGGGGGAAATTGAAATTTGCGGCATCTCTGCGATCGCCAATCCCAAACAAGCGAGAAAGCGTCTCGGTTATGTCGCGCAAGAAGTGGCGTTAGATAAAATGCTGACGGGACGAGAGTTACTGGAATTACAAGCCGCACTTTATCATTTACCCGCAAAGGTTGCCAAAAAACGAATCGAGGGCTTATTGAATCTTTTAGGGTTAGAAGAATACGGAGAGAAAAAAACGGGAACTTATTCTGGGGGACTGCGAAAGCGGTTAGATTTAGCGGCGGGTTTGCTGCATCAACCGAATGTATTAGTATTAGACGAACCAACGGCGGGATTGGATATTGAAAGCCGCTTTGTAGTTTGGGAATTCTTGCGGAAGTTGCGAGAAGCAGGGACGACGGTATTGATTACCAGTCATTATTTAGAGGAAATAGATGCACTCGCCGATCGCCTTGCCATTATCGATCGCGGCATGGTTTTAGCCGAAGGAAGTCCCTCGGAATTAAAGGATAAAGTCGGTGGCGATCGGGTCACATTAAGAATCCGAGAATTTGCACCTCAAGAGGAAGCAGAAAAAGCCAAAGAAAAATTATTAACTCTTCCTTTTGTCGAAGAGGCAATTCTTAACGAAGCGCAAGGAAATTCCTTGAATTTAGTTGTACAGCGAGAAAGCAATCCCTTAACGCAAATTGAGAAATCCCTCTCAGAAATTGGCTTGCCTACCTTTAGCATGGCACAATCGCGACCGAGTTTAGATGATGTTTATTTAGCTGCAACGGGACGCACGTTAATGGATGCGGAACTCGCAGCAGCAGGGACGCGGGATTTGAAAAAAGAGAAGAAACAACAGATGAAATAGCTGCATTAAAAGCTAAGATTCTCCATTTTTTGGATTGGAATGACAGGATAGGGAATAATAAAGCCGTTAAAGGCAGGTTTTTTACGCTAAATTGTGAGGGTGAAAGTAAATTAGAGATAGCGTATTGCGTGGTGGCGTGATGTCGAAGAAGAAAAGTCAATTCGCTTGGTGCTTGCGTTTGGGATTTGTAACACTGGCTTTTGTTCTCTATCCCTTTTTTGTCAATCAAATTCTTGTCAATCAAATCCCCACTTTAGCCGCATTTTTGGAAGAACTGCCGCCGATCGTCCCCTTTGCGATCGCCTGTGCTTTTGGGGCGATCGTGGTGGTGGGTCCGGAATGGTTGGCGGAGGATACTGCCGATCGAGAAGATTTGCGAGACAGGTTTTGGGGGGAGAATCAAAAAATTATTCGCGATCGCCTGAAACAATCCTACGATCGCGATACTGCAATTCCCCTGATTCATCGAGAGTCTCCTGAAGATTTAGATCCATTCGACTCCCCCAGCAATCCTCCCAACAATTCCCCACCTGCACCCCGGAAATGGTGGCAAAAGTTAGGAGCTTTTAAGAAAGATACGCCTGTTTTTAAATCGTTTGATAAGTTACCTTTTATCAAGCGGCGGCGAGAGGTGGAGGATTTGCAGACAAAGGACACCACAGAAACCCAGCAATCGATCGCCCGGATTTTTGAGGACGCACAACGCCGTTTATTGATTTTGGGAGAACCCGGAAGCGGCAAAACAACGGAACTTCTCCAGTTAGCGGAGGCGTTGGGAGAGGAGGCGAAAGGCAATCCCGAGAAACCCATCCCGGTGATTTTCGAGCTTTCTGCGTGGCGGGGGGAGTCAATGTTAGAGTGGATGGCGGAACAAATGCACGCACGCTATGGGTTAAAGCCGTCTCTCTGTCGGGATTGGTTGCTGGACGATCGCATTGTTCCTTTATTGGATGGTTTGGATGAGTTGGGGGAGACGATATCGGGGGCAATTTGGGCGATCGATCGGCTACAGGAGGACTATGGCAAACAGCCGGATTTGGTGATTTGCTGTCGTATTAAAGATTATCAAAAGGTGCGGACAAATGCGGGGGAAAAGGGAGAAAATCAAGGCAATCGCATTTATTTCAAAGGCATCAATCGTGCCGTGCATTTGTGCGAGTTGAATGCGGGACAAATTGAGAACTATTTGCGCGATCGCAATGCTTTGCGTCTTTGGGAAGCGTTGCAAGATAAACCGGGATTTATGGCAGTTGCGAAGAATCCCATGTTACTCAATCTTATCCCCATTGCTTACCGAAATCAATTACCCGAGGATGCTCCTAAAGATTTTAACGGCTGCCGCGATCGCTTATTTGCGGATTTTTTGGCGCACAAACTCGCCCCGCCGCCGGATGGAGTTTCACATCCTTTAGAAGATTATTCACCCAAAAAAATAAGGCATTATTTGGCATGGTTGGCGGCGAGTATGGAACGAGAAGGAATTAAACAACGAGAGTTTTTAATTGAAGGGTTACAACCGATTTGGTTAGAAAATCATCAGCAATGGTTGCGTTTTTGGTTGATTTCTGGGCTGATTTTTGGGCTGATTTTTGGGCTGATTGGAGGGCTGATTGGAGGGCTGATTGGAGGGCTGATTGTCGGGCTGATTGTCGGGCTGATTGGAGGGCTGATTGGAGGGCTGACTTACAGTTTTGACTCTATTGAACTGACCGAAGCACTCGATCTTTCTGGGCAAGGAATTCGACGGGGAATTAAACAAGGGCTAATTTTTGGGCTAATTTTTGGGCTAATTTTTGGGCTAATTTTTGGGCTAATTTTTGGGCTAATTTTTGGGCTGATTTTTGGGCTGATTTTGGGGCTGATTGGAGGGCTGATTTCTGGTCTGATTGGAGGGCTGAAAGCTGAACTAAAGGTTAGAGCATATCCCAATCAAGGAATTCGAGAAACTGCCATTAAAACTTTAATTACAATCGGTTTAGCCTTGCCTCTGTCTCCATCCATTTTGATTGTTCCCAATTGGGCGACAGGACAGGAAATTAATCTCATTGAAACCTTAATGGGGGGAGGTGGAATAGGAGTTTTGCTTGGATTTTATGTTGGAGGGGGGATTGCTTTAATTCAACATTTTGTTTTGCGGTGGATTCTCTGTCGTCAAGGTCGAATGCCGTGGCATTATGCAAAATTTCTCAATGAAGCCAGTGAGTTAGGAATTTTAAAGCGTTCTGGCGGACGTTATCGATTTTATCACGATCGCCTGCGAGAATACTTAGCCGATCGCGAGACTTTCAATTTCGATGCTCAATGGTTCGAGAAAAAGCAAGAAAACGAGCAAAAATCTCATCCCATCTATTTTGGGATATCCTTGTTTTTAAAATTGCTGGGATTGGTAGCACTGGGGATATTTTTACCCCTGATTCTCTCCAGTACCTTTACGTTTAATGAAGATTCCGTCACGGCAATGGCTCCAATAATTGAAGTTAGCGATCGCGTTTGGTACGATGCACTTACTTATCCGCGATGGCGTTCCCCTCAGTACAATCAAATTATCAGTTTTAACAGTACTAAGATCGAGGTAGAATTCCCCTATGAACTCTCAACTCGTCGCATCATTGCCCTACCCGGAGATAGCCTTAAAATCGATCGCAGTCAAATCATTCTCAACGATCGCCCCCTATCCGATAACCGCATCAAAATTCCGGCAAACTTCCCGCCAATTTCCATAACTCTTGGTGCTGATGAATATTATGTAATCGGCAATAACTCCGATTATCCCAATCCGGAAACCTTCGTTGCAGTCATTCCCCGCCAAGCTATTCAATCTCAACTTATCTTACGTATTTATCCCTTCAATCGCTTCGGTTTCATTCGCTGAATGAGTACCGATCTTTGTAATAATCAACCATGCTTGCTTTTCATTTGTATCTCAATTGGCTCCCACAGATTCCGACCCCCAAAGAATTTGGGGAAAATCTGCTTGCCAGTTTTCCTTTTTTAATTCTTGTTGTCTTCGCTGTTGGCATTTTGCTAATTGTCGTCACTTTTTTGGCATTAAAATTAAACTTCAATTGGCTGGCGATCGCACCCATTCCAGAAGAAGAGTTAAGAGATGAGTTTTGGCGCAGAAATCAGAAAAATATTGAAATACGCTTGCAGCAGTCTTTGAAAAATGGAAGTGCGATCGCCACTCCACAAGAATTAGAAAATGTGCAAATGGGAGAAAGAACAAGAGTAGAGACAAACCAATCAATTTTAGAGATTTTTGAGGAAAGCGATCGCCGTTTGTTAATCATAGGAGAATCTGGAAGCGGTAAAACCACAGAATTGCTCAAATTAGCTCGCAGTCTGGGGGAAAAAGTAAAAGATGATTCCCTATCTCCCATTCCCTTTATTCTCGATCTTTCGACATGGCAAGAAAAATCGCTTTGGAATTGGATAATACAGGAAATTGAGAGACAGTCTGGCTTAGATCGAAAATGGGGTCAAAAATGGCTCGAATGTGGTCAAATTATTCCCTTATTGGACAGTTTAGACGATGTGGAAGCGGCAAAAAGAGAACGAGTTATTATCGAAATCGATGCGTTACGAGAATGCGATGTAGAACAACTCAAAGCCTTTGTTCTCTGCTGTCAAACTGAAGATTATCAACGAATTAGAGCCGATGAGAAAAGAACGTGGGGAGGGAGTAACCTCGCATTGCATTTGTGCGAATTGAGCGATCGCCAAATTGAAAGTTATTTACAGCAATGTCAAGCAATACAGTTATGGCAGGATTTATCTTCTCAGTCCAGATTGATAGCTTTGGCGAGAATTCCCATGCTCTTAAATTTAATAGTAGCAACCTATCCCGATGGATTGCCAGAGAATGACCTACAAGACCCGAAAGAGTGCGAAAATCGCCTTTTAGATGATTTTTTGTCTCATCGTCTTGCTCCCGACCAAAATGCAAAATCTCGCTCTTTTTATAATACGCAAAAAGCTAGAGATTACCTGACATGGTTGGCAATAAAAATGGAACGAGAGGGGATGAAGCAACGAGAATTTGCGATCGATGGATTGCAACCCGCTTGGTTGGATAATCAAATGCAATGGCAGCAATATCGATGGCTCTGTGGCATTGTGCTCGGCTTATTCTGGGGGTTAAGTGGGTGGTTATTGCTAAATTGGAAGCTCGGGTTAATTCAGGGTTTCGCCTTTATTTTGAGTGAATCTCGCAGGATTGCAGTTGAGTCTATTGAATTCAGAACGGCGTTGACCTTTTCTTGGCGTAGAATCAGAAGAGTATTATTGCGAGGATTGCTCTGGGGATTTTGTTTAGATTTGATTTTTACTGTAATTGTAACAATTCTTTTATGGTTGAATGTAGGAACTCTAGCAGAACTCATCGATTTGTTGAATTCTGGCTTGGGTTATATTATGTTCTATGGGTTATTGTTGGGATTATTTAGCGGGTTGCAGAATGATTTAAAAGTTCGAGAATACCCCAACCAAGGAGCTTGGGAAAAAGTTAAGAAGGCCGTGATTTTAAGTGCGTGGGTAATTCCAGTTTTTATATTAGATGCGATTTTTGTCCACGGTACTGGTATGACTGAGGATATTTCTTTAGCTGAAATCTTAGGGCCAAGCGAAGGAGGGCTGATTTTACTACTATTTACTGTTGGTAATGGCGAAATGTTGGTTCGGCATCTTGCCTTGCGATGGGTTTTATTTTGTCAGGGTCGCATCCCTTGGAATTATGCTAAATTTCTGAATAAGGCTGGCGAAGTTGGAATTTTGATGCGATCGGGAGGTCGCTATCGCTTCAATGGCGACCGCCTGCAAAAATATCTAGCCCGAGAGATTTCTCTTCCTTCTTATTCTATTCCCAAATATCAGTTTACATGGCGATCGCTTTGGGTAATGGTTGCTTTTACAGTGCTTATTTATTGGATTTATATCAGTCTCGACGGTTCTTTTCTTTCCTTCTGGGGCGATCGCTAAGCTGAAAAACGTAAAATAAGCGCGTATTTTTGGAGCAATAGCGGGAGTTTCACCCGCATCTCTCGGTCTGTTCCAGAGTGTTTTAAAATTAAACTATATTGCCCGTGCAGCAGACCGATTCAAACGGCCAACTCCTCGCTATAGAGCGGGCGTTTTACCATTAAACTATACTGCTGAGCAGCAGGCCGACTCGAACGACCGACACCTACTTGTGCAATAGGCATTTTTCCACTAAACTATAACACCTGTTTTTTTTTTTTAATTTTTTAGCACGTATTTATAGGAGCAATAGAGGGATTTTCACCCTCATCTCTCTGTCTGTTCCAGAGTGTTTTAAAATTAAACTATATTGCCCTTACAGCAGACCGATTCAAACGGCCAACTCCTCGCTGTAGAGCGGGCGTTTTACCATTAAACTATGCTGCTTGGCAGCAGGCCGAATTGAACGACCAACCCCCGATTTGCTGTCGGATATCTTATCCTATTAGACGATACTGCCTTTTCAATTATCTGCGATCGCCTATCGATTATCAACAATCTAGGCTTCTGACTCAATATAAATTAATAGGAGCAATAGCGGGAATTTCACCCGCATCTCTCGGTCTGTTCCAGAGTGTTTTAAAATTAAACTATATTGCCCATACGGCAGACCGATTCAAACGGCCAAATCCTACTTGCAGAGTAGGCGTTTTACCATTAAACTATGCCGCTTAGCAGCAGGCCGATTCGAACGACCAACTCCCCGTACGCTAGCAGGTGCTCTATCCGTTGAGCTATGCTGCCTATTAATAATTTAGCATTGTTAAAAACATTACCAATCCGATTCAAGGTAATTTTTATAAAACTTACCAAAACGTTTTTTTCCTTCGTTAATACCTTGATAAATTGGGTCGCAAATTCTTGCGGCTGCATCCATGAGATCGAAAGGCGGAAAATACCCTCTTTCCTTCATTTTTTGGATTTGTAAATGAGGATGTTGAAAGCTCACCCATCCCGGATCGACACAGTTCATATAAATCTTATATTTTGCATATTCCGAAGCACAAGTACGAGTCATTTGATTGAGAGCCGCTTTTGCCATATTGGTATGTGGATGTCGCCACGGTTTGTTAACTCCAGCAAAGCGCCCTTCCATTGAAGAAACATTAATAATATATTTACTTTCTTCTCGATTTTGCTGCATTAGTTTTTTCAGACGACTATTGAGAAGAAAAGGCGCGATCGCATTAATCGCTTGAACTTCTAAGATTTCCACCAAACTCACTTCATCATCTTTCATCAACCAACTATTAAAGGGACGTAAATCCAGTTGTTGTCCATCTTCGTCATACTCTCCCGATGGAAAAAACTGTGTTTCTCTAGTCAGAGAATTGGAAGGGATAAGAGATAGGTTAGGAGATATATTTTCTGGGTCTGCTGAGGCTAATTGAAGAGGGATAGAACCCTCAACATTCCAATTGCGATCACCCTGTAAAACCTGCTGCAATTCCAAAGGTAGCTCGCCAAAGTTCAACCTTTCAAAATCTTGCAGATGCTGATAAAATTGAGGTGGACGGCGAATAGTCTGCGCGGCATTATTAATGATAATATCGAGACGGAGATAGCGATCGCAAAGATGTTCTGCGAATTGTTCGACTCGCCTTAAGTGGCGTAAATCCAGCTTATAAATTTGCAAGCGATCGCGCCAGATTTCAAAGTCGGTTTCTTCACGATACCGTCGCGCCGCATCATGAGGAAAGCGAGTCGTTGCGATAACAGTTGCACCATCCCGCAGTAGTTTTAAAACAACCCCATAACCGATTTTAATCCTCGCTCCGGTCACGAGAGCAAACTTACCTTGTAAATCTGCCACTTGTTGGCGTTTGCGATAGTTGATATCGCCACAAGATTGGCATAATCCAGGATAAAAACTATGAGAGTCGGTATAACTTATTTTACAAGTAAAACAGCGTTTAGGTTTATTCATCGATCGCAATAATTATTCCGATCCTATCAATCGGATTTTTTCTATTGTTCAAAATAAGAACCTCTCCGATTAGTCAAACTAAATTTTGCTTTTGTATAATTGACGCGAATCGAAACAACACGACTGAGATCGGCTTGGGTTAAATCGGCATCACTGAGATTGATATTTTTCAATTTTGCCTTGCGTAAAGTTGCCTTGGTAAGATCCGCATTCTTTAAATTAACATTTCTCAACTTCGCTTGAGTCAAATTTGCGCCTTGAAGGGACGAGTTTCGTAAATCCCCTCGGGAGAGTAATACTCTCGTTAAATTCGCATTTTTCAGGTTTGCTCCTTTTAAGTTAACATTTTCTAGATTCGCCTGTTGTAAATTCACACCCTGCAAATTAGCATGATGCAGATCGCTCCGACATAAGTTTGCAGATTGCAAGTTAAACCCACTTAGATCGAGAGGGATTTTGGACGAACAAATACGCATTTTTATACCTACTAAATTCGCAGGACGTAGGTGCTCAATACTCCGATTGATTATGCCAAGATTAGCACCTTGTAAACTCACCCCCGAGAAACTGGCATTCTCTAAATTACAGTTTGCTAAATTCGCATTTTCCAGATTAGCACCTTGTAAATTAGCGCGATCGCAATTGACCCGTTTCAGGGAAGCATGGCGTAAAGTCGCATTTCGTAAGTCAGCCCATTGTAAATTAGCGCGATTGAAATTAGCGCGATCGCAATTAGCATTCTTCAAATTGGCAACCGCGAAATTGCAGTCAAATAACTTTGCACCCATTAGTACCGCATTTTCTAAGTTTGCCCCCTTTAAATTACACCCTCGCAAGTTGATTCCCGATAAAACAGCCCCCGCTAAATCGATCCAACTCAAATCGATATAGAGTGCGTGCATCCAGTTTTTTTGAAAATAATGCCCCCGCCAGCGATTCCAAACTGCAACCCCCTGCGCTAATATCCATCTAGGTTCTCTAGATGCCAAAATATCCCGATCGACGTATTCCCAAACCTCGCGAGAACAATTTTTCGCGATCGCTTTCAGGATAAATTGAACCCCTTCTTCTCCATAGTTCAGCGATCGCACTACATCCTCTACTGTCGCTTCTCTTTCTCCTTGCTGTAATTGTTGTTTTAAACCCGCCAATCCTCCCAAAATAACCCCTTGTTGGGGAGCCAAACTCCCACCGCCCAGAATGGCATCATTATCTTGAGGGACAGCACGATTTTCGGACATTTCTTCTCCACAACTCAACTTTTTTAGTTATAACGCGATCGCTAACTCACTGCTTTGATGTCCATAACAGCATTCATCCACAAAGCTGAATTTTTATGAAGATGTATATCTATTTACTAAAAAAATATTATTATTATGCAATAAATTGATAACGTCTAACGAATCCAGCCCTCATCATGCTCATCACTCGCCAACCCGTCTTTAAGCGCTTTTGGTATCCCGTAATGCCCATGTCTCGGTTAACGTCTCAGTCAATGACGGGCGCACCCCAAAGTTTTGTCTTACTGGGGGAAAGACTGGTGTTGTGGTTGGATTTGGTAGGAAAACCAATCGCCGCACGCGATCGCTGCTGTCATCGTTCGGCACGCTTATCTCTCGGAAAAGTGACAGAAGGTAATATTGCTTGTGCTTATCACGGTTGGGAGTTCGACGCAACGGGAGAGTGCATTAAAGTCCCGCAAATAAGCGATAAAGCACACATCCCCAGAACCTACAAAATTACAACCTATCAATGCCAAGAACGTTACGGTTATGCTTGGGTTTGTTTAGCAGACGAACCGATAAAAGATATCCCGGAAATTCCCGAAGCAAAACAAGACGATTATCGTTTGATTCCTGAGTTTTACGAGACTTGGAATTGTGCGGGATTGCGAGTGATGGAAAATGAGATGGATCTAGCTCATCCAACCTACGTGCACACCACAACTTTCGGGAGCATGGAACATCCCATTCCCGACGAAATGGACGTACAAAACACAGATTACGGTCTAAAAGTCAAGGCAAAATTAGGCGTTGTCAATCCAGAATTACAACAACAAAATTTAAAAATGGAGGACACAACAACCCACCGAACTCTCGATATCGATTGGTTTATGCCCTTCACCTGTTTATTGCGAATTAACTACAGTAATGGTTTAACCCATATTGTAGTGAATACAGCGACTCCCATCAGTGATTCTTCTTCCCAAATCGTGCAATTTTGCCTGCGAAACGACACGGAAGAACAAACCAAAGCTGCTGATGCCGTTGCCTTCGATCGTCAAGTCACCCTCGAAGATAAAGTTATCTTAGAATCCACTAATTATGACGTACCTTTAGATATGAAAAAAGAACAGCACATGATGACCGATAAACCCGGCATTCTCGTCCGTCATCGCATTGCAGCTTTATTAAAAGAACATGGAGAAACCGAGCAAACCAACTCGTAATTGATTATAGGTTGCACGTTATATCAAATCCAGATAATTTGCTCCCTCTGCTCCCTCTGCTCCCCCTGCTCCCCTACCCAAAAATGGAGATTCAAGCGGATTTAATATTATTTCCCCTTGCGCGATCGCCTCTTAGATTTCGAGCTTGTTTTCGCCTTTTCCTTGCTCTTCGCGGGCGGGGTTTCAAAAATAGGAATGGTAAAGTGAAACTGACTCCCTTTATCCTTTCCTTCCGACTCCGCCCAAATTTCCCCGCCCCATTTCTGGGTAATTTGACGGCAAATTGCTAGACCCAAACCCACTCCCCCCGTGGTACGTCGCAGGGCACCTTCTTCTTGATAAAAGCGATCGAAGACGGTTTCCAAACGACTGGGTTCAATTCCCCGTCCGGTATCTGCAACAGTCACTTCCAATAAGCCATCATCCTTGGCTTTAGCTTCGACTAAAATTTCGCCATCAGCAGAGGTAAACTTACAGGCATTATCGAGGAGTTTGGCCACCACTTCCACCAACCATTCCCCATCGGTTTTCACTAAGGGCAAATCCCCCTCGATCGCCATGCGGATGGACGGCATTTCTTCCGGGGATTTTCTGGCACTATTATTACTAATCCCCAATTCAAGACATTCGCGAATAGAGAGAACCTCCGGATGCCAATCCACGCGACCGCTTTCGAGTTTAGAAAGAGTGAGAAAATCCTGAACTAACTTGCGCATTCGTTCTGCATCACTCAATGCCGTATTTAACATGACCTGACGGAGTTCCGGCGACATATCCGGTTCCGAAGCCAGACTTTCAAGACAGACTTGAATCGTAGAAAGGGGGGTGCGCAACTCGTGTCCGGTAATGGCGACGAGGTTGGCCCGGGTGCGATCCAAGGCTGCTAATTGTTCGTTGAGATCTTCGAGGTTGACATAAGCCTCCGCTTGAATCAAAGCAACCCCGATTTGATTGGCGATCGCCTCAACCAAGCTCAGATCTTCCGGTCGCCATTGCACGAACTTTTCGCCGCAATAGTGCAGTTCGACCATCCCCAGCAGGCGGTCTTGGTAAAGAACAGGCATAAAAAGCCAAGAGACGATCTCAGCTTCTTCAATAATCCCTTGCCATTCGGGATGTCCTCGTTCTTGAAATAGCGGATCTTCTCGCACATTGCGCAGGAATAAAAATTCTCGGGTGGCAACAACCGTTTGAAAGAAGGGATTTTGCCTTAACGGCCATTGTTTCCCCGCTAAAGAGGCGATGTAAGGACGGGGGAAATCATAGGCGATCGTCGCCACTTCATCCCCTTCACTACACTGATAAACCAAAGACCGACAGGCACCCAAAACTTGTCCCAATTGTTCCACCGCCACTTGTAAAATCACATTGGGATCCAGCGATCGCCGAATCGCTGCGGTCATTAAGTGAATCGAGCGCTCTCGCTGCTCTTGTAACGACATTTTCTGATAGGCTTCGATTAACTTTTGCTGTCCCTCTTGCAGATAGTTAACCAAGCGATGAACAAAGGGATCGGGGCTAATTGCATCGAGTTGGGGGGGAGAAAGACGGGTTTTTCGTTTCCGTTTGAGATAGCGTTTTTCCGCCGCGCCAATTTTCTGTGCCAACTCCGGGCGATAAATGGCAATGCGATCGAGTAAGAGTTCGGCCGCGCGAATGGTAACGTGGCGATCTGAAGTCCAGATTCCCTCAAAACGGCGGCTGGAGTCCATATCCGCCGCCAATCCTCCCGCAGCGCATTCGCGACAGATAAGACAACTAGCATAGTTTTGTCCTAATACCACCAAATGCCATTCTTGTGCGAGGGCATCGCTTGCCTCAAAGGCGATCGTCTCGTATTCTCCCGAATGGTTTTTAAAATCGGTCTCTGGGACGGCTAAAACGTAGAGTTGTTGGGTTTTTTGGGCAATGAGACGATAGCGGTGCGCCTCTTGTCGATAAAAGCGTTCTTGTTGAAAGGTCGCGATCGCCAATGGCACGTCAGAATCCGCGAGAATTCGATCCTCCATCGCGTGAGAGAGGGCCACTAGGGAAGATTTGAAATACGTCTGCGATCGCCAGTCTGGCAGGTCTTGCAGCAGTTCTGTCAGAACGGAAGTCTCAATGCTCATCGGCAATAGGGGGAGTCGGGTTTACACCGCGCTTGCCCGCAATTTTAGCTTTTGTTGCGTTTTGCTGACTTTAACATTTTGTTTAGTTTTCGAGCAATGGGTTAGCCAGAATCGGTAATTATTCGTTACTCTTGCCAAAAATACCCCTTTTCAATCAGGGTTTGACCCTGTTGGGGATCGTATCGGAGATGATATGCCCGGGCGATCGCATCTTGTTCCCGCAGCTTTTCGTATTCCGTCCTACCAATTTCCGTATCGGTGGACAGGAGAATCACTTGAGAAGAAGCATAAGGAAAATACCGTTCGACGAGATTGGTGCGGTGGGATGAGTCCAATCGTCCTAATGGTGTGTCGATGGCGATGGGAAGATTGCGCCCGGAAATTTTGGCCAGTCCCCACAGAAAGGCGATTGCTAACAGTTGTTTTTCCCCCGCAGATAGGCGATGTTTTGGGACTTCTCGACCTTGGGGATCGTAAAGAGATAGTTTAAAACTTTCCGTGTCAATCGTGACGGTATGAACCAGATCGGATTTATGGAGGAGATGCCGAAAATATTGCGTCACTTCGACTTCGAGTTTGTTGAGTTTTTTCAAAGTCAACTTTTCGCGGAATAGTTTCAGCGTTTGTTTGACTTTAGCGACGGACTGAATGATATGTTCTTTATTTTTGCGATCGAGGGTGTCTTGGCTGTAAGTTTCTAACTCTTTTTTGATTTCCTCAATTTTGCCTTCAATTTCAGCAATTTGACGACCTTTTGCGGTTACTTCTGCTTTAAGTTGAATCAGATTGTCTTTAGCAATCTTGCGATTGTCTTCTAATTGGGTATAGGTTTCTGGAGAGGCTGCGGTTTGTAGTTGCTGTTCGAGAGAAAGAATTTGTTCTTCTAACTCTTGTACGCGATCGCGATCCTTTGTCGCACTTTTAATTTGTTCTGGGAGTCGATCCCGCAGTAATAACTCTAAAGCATTTAAGATTTCGCGATCTGCTTCTAAATACTGGCGATCGGATGCTGTTGTGATGAATACTTGATTTTCTCGTTCCAAAAATGCTTTAATTTGTACGAACTTTTCTGGATCTAGAGACAAATCCTGTAAATAAGTTAACAAGCGATCGTCTCGTTCTAAAATTGCCTCTTTTGTTACTTCGAGAGAACTATTTGTTAATTCTCGTTCCCCCGTTTCTCGTGCTGCGGCTAATAGGGGTAAAATCAGGGATAGCGGCAGAATTTTAGCAGCGCGATCGCGTAAATTGTCCCGTTCTTGTTCTAACTCATCTTTGAGTTTGACAATATTGTGGTTAATTTTATTGCGTTGAGAAGCAATTGCCCCCCCTTCGGTCAGAAACTTTTGATCGGCGCGATCGTATTTTCGGTCTGCTGCCCTAATTTTAACTCCCAAATCATCTTTATCATCCGTCAATTGTTGTTGTTGCGTTCTCAACTGAGCGATCCTATTTTCTAATTCCTCCAAATTCTGCAACTCTTTTTGCGTAGCTA
>JBCCVR010000085.1:0-29214 GCA_039194995.1 Cyanobacteria bacterium P01_E01_bin.42
AAATCGCATCCACATTTTCTCCAGTTTTAGCAGAAGTCTTATAAATGCCCAAAACTGCCTCGGGTAGCTCGAGTTTGCTTTGGATGTCTGAGACCTCCTCCTCCTCGAGCAGATCGCTCTTGTTGAGGGCGATCGCAATCAGTCCGGCCGGATTAATGTCCCGATATTCGCGAATGCGATCGCGCAGGTGTTCGATGGTTTCTTGGCGGGTAATATCGGCAACCACTAAAACCCCACTCGATCCCTGTAAATAAGACGGCGAAATCCCCTTAAACTTCGTATGACCTTCGATATCCCAAATCAGTAATTTTAAATCCTGTTTCTTGTCTGCTTGACCGTTGGTTAACTGAACGGTTTTACGAGAAATTTTTACGCCTACCGTAGACAGATAGCGATCGCTAAATTGACGCTCGACAAAGCGACGAATCAGACTGGTTTTACCCACGCCAAAATCGCCCAACATACACATTTTTTTAGAAATTACGGCCATTGCGTTTCTCAAGTGAATTAAAATTAATTGGCACTTCCGGTTTTGATTTCTTCAAATCTGACGCACCGACTGACCCAAAGGGGATCGTTTGCCGTAACCCCTGGCGGAAATTGGTTATTAACACCCGTTGTCGTTTCTAACCGTTCGATAACAACCCCTGCATCCCGCAAGATACTCCGGACGACAACAGCGCGTCTGGGGGCGAGGTCTTCGGTCAAATCGGCCTCTCCTCGGTTGTCTGTATGGCCGATAATGCGAAGTTTGATGTCGAGATTGTCTTTAAGATAGTCGGCAAGGGGTAAAAGTTTCTCGTCAATATCCCGGCGAGCAATTTCGAGACCGCCGCGATCGAAACAAATTCGTTCTTGACTGGGAACGGGAGCCTCGCTCAACGTCAGTAAAACGGAATTGACCCCGGGAATTTTTTCAAAGGTTTCAACAATTTTTTCCCCTTGTTCGTTTTGAGATATTCCTCCCTCGACGATCGCGAGTCCCTTTGCTTCATCATAACGTGTCGTAATTTTTACCCCCGGCAATTGATTGAAAAACCAACTCTGGCGATCGAGTTCCAAGCGCAATCTTTCGGGATCTCGGGGCAATCCAACGGTGGCGATCTCATTTTGTAAGTCCCACTGGGGAGCGAGGGACGCGGCAATATTTCCGGCTTGTTGGCGCAGGCGATCGCTCGGCACTTGTCCGGTTAAGGTCACGGTTTTTCGGCGCGCTTCTGCTTGGACGCGATAAAATGCCAATTCTTCGTTGGCTTGCACCGTTGCCATAATCTGACGTTCCAAACCCGAGGCGATTCGGTGGCGATAGGTAGACCAACCCCAAGGAATGCCGATTAAACCCAACAGTAGCAGGGCGATCGCCAAAACACCCAATGGTTTGGGTTTTGTTTTGGGTTCGATCTCGATGGGATTATTAATCAGGGAGACGAGCAATTCTTGCACGGCAGGGGGAATTGTCTCGGGATCGCCGTTAAACTTCTCGAGCAATTCCCCATAGCTGTAGTTGAGAATGATAGCGCTGAGGGTATTGCGTAACTTGGTATAAAAACCCGTCGGAGGCTCTCCCTGAGTCACCGTCGCGATGTAGCAATATCCCGCCACCTCCATCACGATCTGAAAACTTTCGTAGTCCACCTCTGTCAATTCCGAGGTATTGCCCGCTTGGGGAACGCATTCGCTGGCAAAACTGCGAATTGCCGTCAGCATTCCCGCCATCATATCGGATTCAAGGCTTTCAGAGTCGGGCTTTTGGGCTTCAGCGATGACCAAGCCCGATTCTTTATGAATGAGAAAGGCGGCTTGAATCTCAAAGGGAATGGATTGTCCCAGCAAGAGTTCCCCTTCGGAAACCCCTTTTATGCGCGCCCGCAATTTGCGATAAATTCCTTGGATGCTGAAGGCGCTTTCGATTTGCTTGTTAATCGTTTCGATCGCCTCTCCCATGTATTTAGAGACGCTATTGCCAATGACGGGATAGAGGGCATCTACCATCGATTCTTTATCGAGGCGGATCTGTTCTTTAATCGATCGCCCGATGGCGGGCGCGATCGCCTGCACGACCTCATCGGGCGCATCGCCGATCTGTTTGGAAAGCGCCCCCGGAATGATGCCTGCTAAAGCGCGACTCATGGCGGCTTTATCTTCTCGACTCCGCTCCCCGATAATGAGATCGATGAGGGGGGCGAAGGCGGCGACAACCTCTTCAGGAGAGCGATCGATCTTGTTCTGGAGCAGCGAGCCAAAAATTGGGAAAATTAACTTGCTCAAAATTTCCGGATCGTGGAGCTTGCGATCGAGCCTGGCGAGTTGTCGTTGGGTGGCTTCGTTGAGGGAGAGATTTTCTGCTTCTTTGTCTTGCGCTGCCGATTCTTCTTCGTCGATGAGTAAGTCCAACAGGAGCAACCGCAGGCGTTCTACCGTTTCTTCCGTATCTTCTCCGGTTTTCTCGGACAGCCACGCCGATAAAGAACGGGATTTTTTGGGAGGGGATGGTTTTGGGTCGGGGGTTTCGGCTTGGATGTCGATAAAGTCCCTAATGGTTTCGGTTTCGATGCGGGTGGCGATCGTTTCTTCTACTTCTTCATCTGGGGTCGGCGGTGGGGAGATGCTCGGACTGGCTAGAGCAGGGGGAAGGGGAGGCAGATTTTCCCGTTCTCCATTTTCTTGGAGAGGAGACCATTCTTCTAATTCTTCCTTTTGGCCGATATCGAGTTCTTCTTGACGCTCGGAAATGGGAGGCCGATCGCGGTGGGGAATGCGTGTCGGTTGTCGGTAGCCCGCGCCCCGTTGTCCGTTTTCCGTCGCCTGCTGTCGCTGTCTCTTCATTAACGAAGGCGGCGGCGGTGGCGTTTTGCGCTTGCGCTGAGGGGGTAAATTCTGAGATGGGGGAGAATTCGGAGAATCTGAGAGCGTAATTTGTAAATCGCTCATCAAACTGAATAAACCCTCGAGTCGTTCGGGATCTTGAGGGCTTGACGGGGACGATTCTACTGGGGGTGTCGCTTCGCCGTTTGAGTTGGGAAGCGATGGGTTTTCCGACATGGCTGTCAATCGATTGAGCCGAAACCGAGAGTCATTTCTATCAATGATTATCAATGACCGGCCCCTCAATAGGAAGGTTTGGTATTCGGATGTTTTTTATTTCCTCCTCGAGGAGGAGGCTTGAAACCTTGTTTCGGGTCAAGCCGATACTTGAATTGCGATACTTTCTGTTTGCACCCTATCTTAATATTAAGCGCGATCGCGATGGGGCTGGCGAACCCTTCACGAACGCAACGTTAAATCTTACGTTTACTTTCCCGCAATTAGAGTGCGAGCTTATTCCATGATGCCCGATCGCTCTGGGCTGCTCTCTTCGCCATCTTCATCGGGAAGTAAAAATTCGGCTTGCAGGCGGCTTTCCATGGCTTCTTTGAGATCGGGAACGAAATCCGTCCCTTTGACTTTGATGCACAACTCAAAGAGGACTTCTGCGAGATCCGTGCGAGATACTTTGGTGTCTTTGAGATTGGAAAAACATTTTTCCAGTTCTGCAAAAATTTTGGTTTTGAGGGTTTGACTGTCGGATTGAAAATATTCTCGAGTTTGGGTTAATTCGTCTTTGAGGCTGGAGGTTTTTGTGTTGAAATTTTTATTCAACGCCTCGAGGGTTGCGGAATTCTTTTGGTTGGTTTGCTCGATCTTTTGCCAGAGTTTGGAGGTTTCCTCGTGGGTGGTCAAACTGAGATATTTCAGTTTCTTCTCGAGGGAATCTGCCAATGCCTTCATTTCTGAGGATAGGGACGATTGCATCTGCTCGAGGCGATCGCGCACTTCTCGCTGCAAGGAAACAAAGTCGGCTTCCAGTTTGTCAAATTGCTGCTCGTACCCTCGCAATTGCGAGCCAAAAAGGATTTCGCGTATCTGCTCTACGTTTCCGAGGCGATCGCGCATGTCTTTTTTGTTGAGTTCGGCCATATCTACTCCTCGTGCTGTTGTCTGTGCCTTGTAAATTAAATTGTTTGCCCTTGCTGAATATTAGCAGGGTATTGATAATTGATAACGGAGATTGAGGAGAGCGGGGAAATCCGACCCCCATCCGATCGACCCACTGGCAATTCAGAATTAAATTTATGATACGTTCTCTTCTGCATGAATTCAGAGCAATATGCGGTCAAATTTGGCGCGATCGCGGTTTTTCGATCGCGGCCATCGCGCTGCTCTGTTTCTTTTTGGCGATCGCCCCCGCTCGGGCTGGAATCGACAGCGATAGTTATGATGGCAATATTTTCGTGCTTTATGCAGGCGATGGCTCTCTGGTTCCGGCGCGATCGACCTTTAAGCAAGCCTTAACCTCTTCAAAACCCGTAATTTTGGATTTCTATCTCGATGATAGTCGCGATTGCAAGAGCTTTGCCAGTACGGTGTCTCGCTTGCAGGATTTTTACGGGCGAGTTGCCGTTTTCGTCCCTATCAATGTGGATTCAATTCCCCCTAAAGCCTCTTACGAATCGGACGAACCGGGGTACTACTACGAAGGCGTTCTCCCGCAACTCCTCGTATTGGATGAGGAAGATCGGGTACGCTTTAACGGCAAGGGCGCGATTAAGTACGAAGAGATTGACGATGTTTTGCGAGAAATGTTTAATCTCGAACCCCGCAAAGCAACCGGAGAACTCAAACGACGCTCTTATAACGAATTTAGCGGCGAACTAGCCCGGTAGAAGGATGAAGGATGCTGGGGAATATCCCCTTGCGGCGATCGCTTGGGAGAGATTGGCAGATGAGTATGGGGCGATCGCTCGCTCTCGTCGCGTTGCGGAGGGTGGGGGCAAATATGGGGCTTTCCCTCCGGGGATGCCCGAATATCCCCCTTCCCTGTCCTTGCGAGATTATCAGCATCAAGCGGTAGAAAATTGGCTGCGCCATCGGGGGCGGGGTATTCTCAAAATGGCCACGGGAAGCGGCAAAACCATTGTCGCGCTAGCCATTGCCACGGAACTCTATCGGAAAATCGGCTTGCAGGTTCTCTTGGTGGTTTGTCCCTTCCGCCATCTTGTCGCCCAGTGGGGAAGAGAGTGCGAGCAGTTCAATCTACAGCCTCTACTTGCCTTTGAGAGCGTTCGCAAATGGCAAAACGAACTTTCAACTCAACTGTACAATTTGCGGGCGGGCGATCGCGATTTTTTAACGGTTATTGTCACCAATTCCACGTTTACGAGTGAGGGATTCCAATCCCAGTTGCCATTCTTTCCCCCCAAAACGCTGCTGATCGGCGATGAGGCGCACCATTTAGGTTCTGGGCGCTGCTCGGAATATTTGCCCCGCAATATTGGTTTGCGCCTTGCCCTTTCTGCAACGCCAGAGCGCTATTTTGATGCGGATGGCACGGATGCCCTGATCGGCTATTTTGGGGCGGTTCTCCAGCCAGAATTCACCCTCAAAGACGCGATCGCTTGCGGTGCTTTAGCTCGCTATTTTTACTATCCTCTTTTGGTGGAACTCACCCCCGTAGAAACGGCAATTTATGCCAAGTTGACCCAACAAATCGGCTGGGCATTATCAGAAAATGATAACTTGCGAGGGAATGAAACCCTAACATCTTTGTTGATGAAGCGATCGCGCCTCATCGGTTCTGCGGCCAATAAACTTAATGTCCTGCGAGAGTTAATGAAAACTCGTTTGGAAACAACCCATACCCTCTTTTATTGTGGTGATGGCACGGTAGAAGAGAGGGGAAATTCCACCCGCCAATTAGAAGCCGTCACGCGCATTTTAGGCACGGAATTAGGCTATCGCGTTAATATTTATACGGCAGATACGCCCTTAGCAGAACGAGAAAAACTGCGGGAACAATTCGAACGGGGAGATTTGCAAGGATTGGTTTCGATTCGCTGTTTGGATGAAGGGGTAGATATTCCCGCCATTGAAAATGCCGTTATTCTCGCCAGTACCGCTAATCCTCGCCAATTCATTCAGCGTCGTGGCAGAATTTTACGCCCCCATCCCGGTAAAACTCGCGCGACGTTATTCGATACGATTGTTATTCCTCCCGATTGCGATCGCGAAGTCTGGGAAGTCGAACGCAATTTGTTACGAAAAGAACTCCGGCGCTTTCTTGAATTTGCCGACCTCGCCGAGAATTCCGAGGAAGCAAAGGCAACTCTATCTATTATCCAGAAAAAATATCGGCTATCGAGAAACGATTAAAAGTTTCCCGTAATATAGAGAGTATCCCATCATTATTTTTGCCATGAATTCGCAAACCATTTCCCCTTCTTCTCCCTCCTCCGTCCGAGCCAATTACGATCGCTCGAACTATAACGTATTGGTCGAATATCCAACTGAAGGAAGAGTGACCGCAAGTATATTAGGCTGGCCGGAATGCCATGCAGAAGGAGAGACCAAAGAAGAAGCATTGCAGCAATTAAAGAACGTTTTGAGCGAACAACTGCGCGATCGCGAGATTGTTTCCCTCACCGTCGAACTCGACTCTCCTCAACCTCAAACCGAACATCCTTGGCTACAATTTGCGGGAATGTTTGAAGATAATCCTTTATTTGAGGAAGTGATACAAGATATGGCCGCATATCGCAAAGAATTAGATACAGACATCGAAGAATCCGAACGTAAAATCAATTCTGAAGTTGGGTAAATATGTATATTCTCGATACAGACCATATCTCATTATTTCTCCAAAATAATTCTATTGTCAAACAACGCATCAGTATCATTACCAGTGAAGAGATTGCGACAACAATCGTCAGCGTACAAGAGCAGACACGAGGATGGTTAAACGTCATTAATCAATGCAGCAACAGCGATCGCGTTCTTTGGGGCTATACTGGTCTATCAAAGGCGGTACAATTTTTCAATACTGTTCCCGTCTTACAATTCGATCGCGCGGCGTACAATATATTTTTAGGATTGAAAAGTCAAAAAATCCGTATCGGGACGCAAGATTTAAGAATTGCAGCAATTGCCCTTGCGGTTGGCGGTGCGATCGTCACCCGCAATCAACGAGATTTTGGCAAAATACCGGGTTTAACATTAGAAAATTGGACGTTATAGCAAGCCTCATCAATTACCTATCATGAAAATTAACATTGATATTCAAACAGTTCAAGAACCCATAATCAGCGCCCCTTCAGAAGTCAGAGAAATTATCGAACGGGTTTTAAAATTAGAGAAAGAGAAGTTGTATCAGCGAAGTCCTCGTAATATTAATGATGATATCCTCAAAATCATCAAAGAAACTATTGTATAACTTTTATTTTTAGTAACAATGCGCGATCGTCTTTGTAAATGTTTTAGCCTAAGATCGACAAAACACAATTCCATTCCCAAAATTCATTCAGAAGAACAAGATACAGAATGCGATGACTGGAAACGCCTTCTCGATCTCATTGAGTCGGCTGCTGAAGAAGAAGTTGAGGAATTTGCACCACTACGAGATTTGACGCTGGAAGAACGACTTAAAATTATTACTCTTCCCCCAACAATTGCAAAACTCAAAACTGTCAAAAAATTGCACCTTTACGGCAGCTATTTGGTGAGAATTCCACCCGAAATTGGAGAAATGGAATCCCTTTCAGAATTCATCCCTTATACTTCTTATCTTTTACACTGGTTTCCTTATGAAATCACTCGATGCAAAAATTTAAAATCAAGCATAGTTAGCACTCGCGCACTATATGGCAATTATAAATACCGACCTCCATTTCCCGATCTACATCAAACACAAAACTTGGCTGCTTATTCATTAATTACACCTCGTGAATGCAGCATTTGTCGTGCTGAGTTAAATCCATCTAATGTTTACAGACGATGGATATCGCTGCGCGTTGCAACAGATGTTTTACCATTATTAGTAAATGCTTGTTCGATCGCTTGCCTCGAATCATTGCCTCCTACACCCGATGGTTATGTATCGGGTTCGCATACTGGCGGCTATCGTATCCAACAACCATCGTTATCCTATCGTAAAAAACGTAAAAAATGAAATTAATTTCTTTAAAACTTTGTAACTTTCGTCAATTTTATGGCAAAACACCCGTTATTAAATTAGCGAGTGGAGAACGAAATACAACAGTTATTCATGGCAATAATGGTTCGGGAAAGACAACGTTACTGAATGCCTTTACATGGGTGCTTTATGAAAAATTTACTGCCGCTTTTGCATCTCCTGAACTTTTAATTAATAAACGTGCCATTCAAGAAGTCAATATCGGTACATCGGTAGAATGTCATGTTGAAATTCATTTTGAACATGAAGAGAAACGCTACCAACTCAAACGCCAATGTTTTGCCTGTCGCGATAAAAACGATCGCATTCAATACAATCAGAGTAAACTATTTATGCAGGTTGCTGGCGATGACGGACGCTGGAATTATCCCACGCAACAACCCGATGATATTATCGGTCGAATTCTTCCTGAAAGTTTGCACCAATATTTCTTTTTTGATGGGGAACGAATCGATCATTTTTTCCGCTCCGATCGCGCAAATAATATCGCCGAAGATACCAAAGAATTATTAGGGGTTAAAGTATTAGAACGTTCTATCGAACATTTAAAAAATGCGAGAAAAAAACTTCAAGACGAACTGAAAGCCCTCGGTGATTCTGAAATCAAAGCGCTGTTAAAAGACCAAAAGAAAATCGAACAAGAATGCGATCGCCTGACAGAAAAACAAGAAGAAATTCAACAAAAACTCTCACTGTATACAGATTTTAAGCAGCGCCTTAACAAACAGCTATTACAACTGAGTGGTGCAAAAGATTTGCAAAAATTAAAAGATAAATTAGAAAAACAAGAAAAATCAATTCGCAAAAATCTCGGCCAAACGAAAGAAGAATTGAAACGCTTAATTTCTAATAGCAGCTATACAGTTTTAACGACAAAAATTAATACACAATTTAAGGAAATTGTCAAGGATTTGCGAGATAAAGGCGAACTTCCCTCCGGGATCAAACAGCGTTTTGTTCAGAATCTCTTAAATCAAAAACGCTGTATTTGCGGGACTGCGTTAGAAGAAGATAGTAGTGCCTATCAAGCCGTCTTTGCTTGGATGAATAAAGCTGGAATGGCGGATGTCGAAGAAACTGCCATTCGCTTAGAAGAAGGTGTGAGAGAATTAGAAAAGCAAGTTCCCGAATTTTGGCAGAATGTCGATCGCGCCCAGTCCCAAACCGATCGCGATCGCCGAGAACTGGCAAGAGTGGAAAACGAACTCGACGATCTCAAACAAAAGCTGCGAACCTATCCCGATGAAGATATCCAAGACTTACAAAAACGCCTAGATGAAACAGAAGAAACCATTCGCGAACTCACCTTAGAACAAGGCGGCATTCAACAAGAACGAGATACCCTCGAGAAAGAGTTAACGACTTTAGAAAAACAAATTAACAAGCAACAATTAAAAGCAGAAAGGCAAATTCTTGCCCAAAAGCGCGTTAGTGCAACACAAGATGCGATCGCGCGGTTGATCGAAGTGCGATCGCGCTTGGAAAAACAATTTCGCCTATCCTTAGAACAACGAGTCCAAGAAATTTTTGCTCAAATTTCTTTTACCCCTTATATTCCTCGCCTGAGTTCCGAATACGAACTGACATTAGTTGAAAATACCTCTGGAGTTGCGCGATCGGTTGCGGCCTCCACGGGAGAAAACCAGATTCTCAGCTTATCCTTTATCGGCGGCATCATCGATCGCGTGCGCGAATGGAGTCAGAAAACCGCACTCATGGGACCCGATAGCAGTACCTTTCCCATCGTCATGGACTCTCCCTTCGGCAGTTTGGATGAAATCTATCGCCGCCAAGTCGCTAGGTCTATTCCTCAACTTGCCAATCAATTGGTTGTTTTAGCGACCAAAACCCAATGGCGGGGTGAAGTTGCCACAGAAATTCGCGACTCTATCGGCAAAGAATACGTTTTACTCTACCATTCCCCAAAAACAGATTGCGAAGAGGATGCGATCGCCATCAACGGGATCGACTATCCTCTGGTTCAACAATCCTCAGAACCTTATGAATATACAGAAATCATAGAAGTCGTACCCAATATGGTGTAGCGAGTTGGAGGGTTGGGTAAAATCCCTTACCCCATCCGAATCTAACTGAAGCGCTTTTTCCGTCGTCTGGCGATCGCTTTGCGTTTCTTCTTTTCTTGGGGCGTTTCAAAATGGCGCAGGCGTTTCATATCTGCGAAAATTCCGGCTTTGGACACTTCTCGTCGAAAACGGCGTAATGCTGATTCAATTCCTTCGTTTTCACCAACGGTCACTTGAGTCATGCGGGATTCCTCCTAAATTATCGAACAATACTCAATTTTATTATGGCCGATGAGAGTTTGCCAAGTTGCCCGGCAGGACAACTTGGCAAACTTTGTCATAAATTTTCTGGCAAAGTATTAGTAATGATTCCTCAATTTTCAAGCAATTGAGAACCATCTATCAAGATTCTCTGGGTCTTGCTTTATTGACCTTCAACACTCGACCGAACCATTCAGCACCGTCAAGTTCTTCTATTGCCGTGTCTTCGTCGCCCTCATTTTCCAGTTCGACAAATCCAAAGCCCCGAGGGCGACCCGTTTCTTTTTCCGTGGGAAGGTAAACCCGCTTAACCGTACCATATTCGGCAAAGACGGATTCGAGTTGGTCTCGGGTTACGCTGTAAGCGAGATTTCCCACATAAATTGACATCGATCGTGTATCTCCAGAATCAAACCAAACCAAAAAGAAAGAAATCTAGACTCAACCAAGGAATTCGCTCTTAAAAGTGCGACTTCTTCATCGATTCTAAAATTTCCATCTTCTAGAGTAGCATAGAAGTCTCCAGAGAGCCGATGAAATATAAGGAATGCAAAAAAAAGGAAATCGGGCGAGAAGCGATCGCAATTAGACTCGGTTGACTATAATAGTCAGGGGTTCTATTGCATCCCATCTATTTACTGAAGTTATCTATTTCAACTGCAATCTCTATAAAAAATCATGAAACGTCAATCTCTATCTCTTCTGACAGGTATCAGTCTCCTTTTGGGTTTGGGTGTTATCCCAACTTTCCTCAGCAGAGCCAGTTTTGCCCAAGAGTCCCCCCCCGATTACAATCCAATCCGTCATAATTCGACAACAGAAGGTTTTCAGGGTAGTGAAAGCGATCCTTTATTTGGCGAAGGAGGCGAGAATTTTAATCCCTTCGATTTAATTCACAATGTGAACTTCAACAACGGACGCACGATGGGACAGTTTCAACAAGATACCCAACGTCAATTAAACCGTGCCAGCGAAGATTTTCGCCGCCAGCAACTCGAAGCGATTCGACAACAGCAGCTTAACGCTCAGCCCGAACCCTCTGCAACTGAAGCAGAAGCAGAAACAGAAAGCTAATGGCACAATTATCCGATGAAAAAGCGCAGCTCGAGTTGCGCTCTTTTTTATCTTTAGAGTGGCGAGCAAGCGTCAGCGATCGCAAAATGCCATGCGCTATATGCAGCATACTATTGTAAAGCGATCGCTAAAGATATCTCTATTTTCGTTCCTTGACCGACCTCAGAGATAACGTTGATTTTTCCTTGGTGTTTTTCTACGATTTTATAGCAGATCGATAAACCCAATCCCGTCCCTTTTCCAATAGGTTTAGTGGTAAAAAAAGGATCGAAGATTTTCTGATGAAGCTCTACTGGAATTCCTTTGCCATTATCATCAACAACGATCTGAATCGAATGATTGTCTATTTGTTCGGTTAAAATTTTAATCTTTGGTTGAAACTCAAAATTAGTAGCTTCTATCTCTTCTAAGCTATCAATTGAATTGGTTAAAATATTGAGAAAAACTTGATTAATCTGAGCGGGGTAGCATTCTATTTCCGGTAAATCTCCATATATTTTATGGACTTCAATACCTCTGTCGAGGCGACTGCTTAAAATCAATAATGTGCTTTCGATACCTTCGTGAATATCAATCTTCTTTTTACCCGATTCATCCAAGCGAGAAAAATTGCGTAAGGATTTCACAATCGAGCGAATGCGATTTGTCCCAGCGTGCATGGAATCCAGCATTTTTTCTACATCTTCAACTAAAAAATCAAATTCTATGTCTTCTAGACACTTGACAATAATCGGGTTGGATTCGGGATATTCTTGTTGATAGAGTGCTACCAAACCTAACAAATCTTGTATATAAATTTTTACATAATATAAATTACCGTGAATAAATCCAACTGGATTATTAATTTCATGAGCAACGCCCCCCACCATTTTACTTAAACCTGACATTTTTTCATCTTGAATGAGTTGAATCTGTTCTTGCTGCTTCTGGATATATTCGTCAACCCAGGCAATAAGTTGATTGAGAGACTGAGCGAGAGAACCGACTTCATCATTGGAAATTGTCGGAGCGCGAAGTTGAAAGTTTTCCTCAGATGTGACTTGTCTGGCAATATCGCGCACGTGAATGAGGGGAAGGGCGATCGCTCGACCGATGGTGTAAGCTAAAACTGCCGCAACGATCCCACTTCCGACAATACCGATCAGAATAATCAGCAAGCGTAGAAATCGCGCTCTCGCCAATTGTAATGTTGCTTCTTCCTTTTGCGTTTCTGCTGTTTTAATGATTAAACCCAAGCGTTCTGATAAGCGCTCGATCCGGATTTCCAGTTTCCGACTCTCTTCCCCTTGCATAAAGGCTAAAATTTCTTGTTGGGCTTGAGGAATATTTTCATCGATAAGCTCGAGAGAATTCATTGTTTGCCATAACGATACAATGGAGTTTTGATAATCCTCTATCGTTTGTTGATAAGTTTGTAAAATTATCCGATCGCGATTGCTAAGCCATTCTCCCCGCTCGCGATCGGCTTCCAAAAATTCAGACAAAATGGATAATTGTTCGCGAATCTGTCGGACTTGCAATGTAAAATTGGCCTGCTCGTATTCCGTTAAGAGGGGTTTTCCCAGAGCGCGTAAGATTTTGGTCGGTTGCGTTTGTAAAACGCTCAGATTTTTGTCCAAATCTTCTAGGAGAAATTTTTGGGTATTGGCAGTATTTAAAGCCTCCAGTGCTTGCCCTTCATAGTAATCTCCCCATAAAACCCCGACTATTGTGCCAATTGCCGCAATACTGAGAGCGAAAATATAACTCACTCCCAATTTATGGGCGATTGTCCGACGTGGATGGAGAAGTTTATGGAAAAAAAGAGTAAATTTTTCTAATCCATTCGGTTCTGGATTGGGAGAGATCGATGTCATTTGCTTCTTGAAGAGGTTCTGTTTTTAAGATAGAGGTTTGCGATCGTTCTCGAATCTTCATCTGTTTTGTAATTTGGTGTTCTATCTCCGCACGGAGAAAAAGTTTAACTTTAAATTAGAGTAATTCTTCTTCTCCAATTGCCCGATAAACCTCGCGAATCATATCGTAGTGAGAATCTTGTGCGGGAAGGAGTTCGGAATCGCGATATTTTTGCGTTTTTTCTCCTTTCACGAGGGCTGCTAGCAATTTATCTTGATTATCGAACATGCGGGAACGAATTTCCTCGATAATTTCAGGTTTCATTTGACTGGTGGTAATAAAAACATCGTTTGGAAGTAAAGGGGTTTGGGCGATAATGGGAAACTCATCTTTTTGCTCGCCGAAAAAGGCTTCGTAATCGACAGCAGAACCTCCCCATGCTTCTACTTGACCGTCTTGAATGGCTTTGACGCTACCGTCATCCCCCAGCATTTGCAGATTGATATCGGTTTTAGGATCGAGTCCTGCGTCTATGAGCAGTTTCGTCGGACCGAGATGTCCGCTTGTGGAGCCAATATCGGATAGGGCGATCGCTTTCTCTTTTAGGGCTTCTAAAGATTGAACTTTTGTACTTTTCGGGGCAACAATAACCGAGCGATAATTGGGTCGCGTCAGTTCGATAACGGGAATGGCATTGGTGCGCGAGCGGATGATGACATATTCTGCGGGACCCGCGAGGGCGAGATCCACCTGTTCTAATTGCAGGGCAGAAGCCGTTGCCGTTTGACTGTCCGCGACAAAAAATTCTACCTCTGTTGCTAACACTTCAGCGAGGGCTTGACGGAATACCTCAAAATCTCGTTTTAGTTTCTCCTCTTCTAAAACATCCGTGACGCTAAACCGGAGTTTTTCAGGAATTAAAGTGCTTTGAGAAGTAGAAAAAGACTGACTGGCCTGACAGCCCGCAGCGAAAAGCAGGCTGTATAGTAGAAAATTACGCCGTTTCATGCACTACCCTCTCCTCGTCATTGCTAAATTCTAATTTGATGTTTTCGCGCCCAAGTTTGCAAAAACAAATCTAATACTCTTAATATAACAAGAGAAGGGAGTTAAGTTATAACGATCGTTGGAGTTTGTTTTTTCTTTTATTCAGTGATAATATTTCCTTAACTTTTTTTTGATACTGTTTTAAGTAGTAAATACTTGGACATTATTTAAGTTTTTTATGTCAAGAAGAGTAAACCGCAGCGATTCGCTTTTAACCATAATCGACACTTTCTGCATCCTCCATCGTTAAACTCTAATCAACATGAAAATTGCACAGTTGACAATCGATCTTTTTAATGTTGTTGAAGTGGCATTGCAACAAACATGGACTCCCATTTATCTTCGCCTTCTGGCTTGCGTCCTTTTATATGGGGGTTTCGTTCACATCGGCAATATATTGGGTTTTGGCGGTACGCCTTGGCTGGAAACGCCGTTATTGTGGCGCATTCTCGATATTGTGCTGCTAATTTTTAATATTGGAGTAGCGATCGCCCTCTTTGCCAAACGCCCCATCTCGGTTCTAATTTTAGTTGCTGGCTTAATCCTATTTCAATTTATTCCCTACACTTTCTTTCGGTCTTATTTCTTGACACAACCTGAAGATGCCGCCACCTTAAATGGACTACTAGGAACAGAAGCCTTACTCCTCCTCATTCTTTTTTTACTAATTTACTTCAAAAAATAGAGTTGTTTTAATCGTAACAACTGATAACTGGTGACCGATAACTGATAACTGATTCAATATGCTCCTTCTTTTCCTAAAACAACCTTAACTGTTTTGAGGAGAATTTGAAAATCAAGGGCAAGAGACCAATTTTCAACATAAGCCATATCTAACTTAAAAGCATCTTCAAAATCGGTAATATCCGATCGCCCGGAAACTTGCCAAAGCCCTGTAATTCCGGGCATGACATTATGACGGAGGTGATGGTGTTCTTCAAATCGCTCTACATCTCGAAAGGGTAGGGGACGCGGACCGACCAAGCTCATATTCCCCATTAAAACATTAATCACTTGGGGAATTTCATCCAAACTGTAACGCCGGAGAAATTTTCCTACTTTTGTAATGCGAGGATCGTCTTTGATTTTGAAGAGTACGCCATCTTTTGTCACATTTTGTTTTTCTAATTCCTTCTGTAACTCTGCCGCATTTTGTACCATGGTGCGGAACTTCCAGACTTGAATGGGTTTCCCGCGCAAACCCACTCTTTGTTGTTTGAAAAAGATGGGTCCCGGGGAATCTAGCCTAATTAAAATCGCGATCGCGATATAGAGGGGACTGGCAAAAAATAAAATTGAAGCAGAAGCAAGGAGATCGAAACTGCGCTTGAGCCAAAAATCGCTACCCACTAAAGCGGGAGGGGAAAAACGAATGGTTGGCATTTTTCCGAGGAGTTCGATTCTCGGATATTGGTTGGGAATTTCTAAATCAACAGGGACAATGCGTAGATTCAAACCCGCAGATTTAACGCTCCAATAACAATCTAAAGGATTGGGAATCGATTTCCAAGAACAAACAAAAATTTCGCCGACTCCTCGATAATAAACGTGGTCTAGGGTTTCGTACCAAAGATCGTAAGTTTCGGGATCGCTGAGATCGATACATTCAACAATTTCGAATTCTTTTTTACTCGAGAGTTGCAACATCAACTGGGTTTGTTCCATATCTTCGGGATAACCCATGAGGGCAATGGGGCGCGTTACCGCCCCTTCTCGACGCAATGATGTAATTAATGCTTCTGCCAATAATCGCCCGCTTAAAACCAAAATCAAGGTAAAAAACCAAGCCAATAAAAAGGTCGAGCGGGAAAAAACAATACCGGGTTGATAGAGAAAAGTTAAAACCACTAAAAGACATTGAGATAATGTCAAACAAGCGACCAAACTCAGATATTGTCGGCGACTGGCACGTTCTCCATATAACCCCGCAGCCGCAATAATTCCTAATGTAATCACGAGAATGGGCAGCAAAAATCCGGTTTGCTCTGGATTGCGCTGTAAGAGGGCAAAAGAATCCACAGTTTGCAGCCAACGAACGGCTCTTCCCACGCGTTTGGCAAGAAACCAACTCAAGGAAACCAAGCCCGCGTCGAGGAACATAAACGCGCAAATCCGCAGCCAACCCATGCTAATACCGCGAGTTAAATTTCGCACGGGATGGCGCACGTCAACTGTACCGGACAGAGAAAGACTGCGGAAGGACATTTCTCTATCTTCTCGCTCTACATCATGCATAAGTATTTGTTCTTACTAAGAATAAGATCTGTGAGTTCGCGATTCGGGGTTTGGCTCAACTTTAATTATAGATTGAGACCTTGAAATTTCAATGCCTTTCTCGATCGGCGATCGAGGTATTTTATGATAGTTATTATACTATTGAGAGTGAGAAAATTTTTGCAGCTTGCAGATTTATTTAATGAGAGTGCCTTTCCCTGCTCGCGATCGCAATGGGTTAAAATGCGATCGCGCCCCCTTTCATTTCACCTATAATGCTCGACACCCTGCAAACCCAACTGTATCAAATCTCGCAATTTGCCGAAGCCATCGTTGACGCACAACTGGATCGCCTCAGTGTTACCAGTATCGCGATTGTGTTAATGGCGGGTTTATTGACGAGTTTAACCCCCTGTATGCTGTCCATGCTGCCCATTACTGTGGCTTACATCGGCGGTTATGAAGGGGAGGAGGAGAGCGATCGCTGGCAAGGTGCGATTCAGTCGGCGTGGTTTGCGTTGGGGTTGGCGAGTACGCTGGCGGGTTTGGGAATCGTGGCGGCATCTTTAGGGAAAGTATACGGTCAAATTGGCATCGGCCTGCCCATTTTTGTGAGTTTGGTGGCGATTTTAATGGGGTTGAATCTCTTAGAAATTGTCCCCCTGCGTTTTCCTTCTTTGGGGGGGAGCGATTGGATTTCCTCGGAGCTTCCGAAAGGCATTCGTTCTTATTTATTGGGGTTAACTTTTGGGTTGGTGGCTTCTCCTTGCAGCACGCCTGTTTTAGCGGCTTTATTGGCTTGGGTAGGCAAGACGCAAAATATTGTTATGGGTGGGGTTTTGTTGTTGTGTTATGCGATCGGTTATGTTGCACCTTTAGTGTTAGCGGGAACGTTTACGGCTTCTCTCAAAAAACTTTTAGAATTGCGTCGCTGGTCGAGTTGGATTAATCCGGCGAGTGGGGTTTTATTGATTGGGTTTGGTACTTTTTCGCTGCTCTCTCGGATTTCTTTTTTGATTCCTTGATGATAAATCTGGACTATTACTTGAGGTTTACAGAAAAAACTGTTTCCAATTGGGGATATAGAGAAGTACGCCAAGTTTTAACTACTCTTGTCCGCAATATTGGAGATACTGAAGTGGATTGGGAACCTAGAGATGAGGAATGGGCAAGACTATTAGTTAATCGAGAAGTTGTAGCGCTTATTTGTGCAAAAATCCCCCTTATTATAATGTTAAAAATTTACAAGGAAAGAGCAAAATCTCTGATTGCTCAAGAATCAAAGATTCTCTTAATCGCAGATTTTGACGAGCCAATATTTTGTGTTTCAGTAGAATTGCTTGAAGAGATATTCGGAAGGAAAATGACTTCCGATATTTCCTATGAAGCTCTTTCAATTCAGGATCTATGGTGGGCTACAGTAACATAAGAAGTAACTTGGATTAGTTCCGGTATTTCCTCAAATAGGTTCAGAATGTCATTGTCAAATACAAACTCGGAAGACAAGATGCCGATTCGCTATGAAATGATTATTTACTGGAGTCAAGAAGACAAAGCCTTTCTGGTTGAAGTGCCAGAATTGCGCGGCTGTATGGCAGATGGAGTAACTTATCAAGAAGCCGTACAAAATGCTGAGATTCTTATTCAAGAATGGATCGAAACAGCACGAGAAATCGGCAAACCCATTCCCGAACCCAAAGGACGATTAATTTTTGCTTGAGTATGAGATCGCACCTAAGATTGCTCTAAAATTTGTTTTTCATTGACGGTTTGTTCTTTCTGAGATTCAATGACCTCTAAACGAGCCAAAGTTGTTGCGGCTTCTGCCAAAGAAAGAGCCGTCATAGCACGAAAAGAAGGATTTTTTTCGTGGCGTAATTCTTGGGAAAGCATATAAACGCGCATTCGATAGGCTTGGATGGATTCGGGATCGACGGCATATTTCATAGGTCTAGGCGTTCCTTCAATTTTTAAGTACAAAATACCAAAAAAAAGCGATCGCGTTTAAAATGCGATCGCCCTTATTTTCTCAACCAAATCCTAATTTTTCAAGGATGCTTCCCGCGCTGCTGCCGCTTCATCGGGGTGAATGTTGAGACGGGTTAAATTAATGCGCCCGCGAGAATCGATCTCGCGCACTTTCACCACGACTTCATCGCCGACGGAAACTTCATCTTCCACTTTACCGACGCGGTAATCTGCTAATTGGGAAATGTGAATCATGCCCTCTTTTCCGGGGAGAATTTCCACAAATGCACCAATTTGGATAATGCGGGTAACGCGACCCACATAGACATCTCCTTCATTGAGTTTCTTCGTCATCCCTTCAATGATTCGCCGTGCCTCGAGGGCGCTTTCTTGACGGTTGCAGAAGATCATCACCGTACCGTTATCCTCGATATCGATTTTGGCTCCAGTTTGTTCGGTAATGCCCTTAATGGTTTTACCTCCAGGCCCGATCACCAAACCGATTAGATCCGGGTCGATCTTCATAGTTAACAGACGCGGTGCAAAGGGAGACAGGCGATCGCGAGGACGATCCAAAACTGCCAGCATTTTCTCTAAAATATGCAGCCGTCCTTCCTTCGCTTGGGCGATCGCTTCGGCAATGATATCCAAAGACAAGCCCGTGATTTTCATGTCCATTTGCAAGGCGGTGATACCATTATCCGTCCCCGCAACCTTGAAATCCATATCCCCCAAAAAGTCCTCAATGCCTTGAATATCCGTCAGCACTCGGACTTCATCCCCTTCCTTAATCAAACCCATCGCCGTCCCGCTAACGGGCTTGCGGAGGGGGACTCCCGCATCCATTAACGCAAGGGTGGAGCCGCAAACCGACCCCATAGACGTGGAACCATTGGAGGAAAGCACTTCAGACACCACCCGCACCACATAGGGAAAATCATCTTGATGGGGCAGAATGGGAACGATCGCCCGTTCTGCTAAAGCGCCGTGACCGATTTCCCGCCGTCCGGGGGAACGCATGGGCTTGGTTTCGCCCACAGAATAGGGGGGGAAATTGTAATGATGGAGATAGCGTTTTTCTGACTCTGGGTGCAGATCGTCCAACTCCTGCGCGTCTCCCGGAGTTCCTAGGGTCACCAAAGACATCACCTGCGTTAGAC
Organism: Cyanobacteria bacterium P01_E01_bin.42; assembly: GCA_039194995.1. Classification (GTDB taxonomy): domain Bacteria; phylum Cyanobacteriota; class Cyanobacteriia; order Cyanobacteriales; family Spirulinaceae; genus CCY15215. Next base: position 19,590 of record JBCCVR010000085.1, read on the forward strand.
CCCGTTGGAAGGTTGCCGACCCGTGAACCCGACGGGGAAGCAGTCCCGTGCGACAGCTAATGGGGCGCACCTCATCCAACTTGCGACCGTCTACTCGCACGCCATCTTTAATAATTTGCTGGCGCATGAGTTTTTTGGTCAGTTTCTTAAACTGGTTATCGATGGCTTTGCCTTCTTCTGCGGCGACCTTGAGGGCATCTTCTTCGGGGAGTTCTGCGATCGCGGTCACGACTTCCTCTGCCTTAATTACATCGAGGGCAGCATCCCGAGCATTTTTATCCAAGTCAAACTGACTCAAAACCTTTTTAATTTTGTCCTTGGCACATTTTTCAATAAACTTGCCGAGAGCGGGATCTTCTTCGGGGGGTTCTTCGACCACCAAAGCCAGTCCTAATTCGTCTAACAGTTCTCGTTGCGCTGCAATTAACTCCTGTACGGCTTCGTAACCGAATTCGATCGCCTCAATAATATCTCGTTCCGGCAGTTGATTGGCTCCAGCTTCAACCATCACCACCCCATCGGGGGAACCGGCAACCACCAAATCTAAATCTCCCTGTTCGATTTCGCGATAGGTGGGGTTAATGATAAAATCATCCCCAACTAGGCCAACGCGAACGGCAGCCATCGGACCCTTAAAAGGAATTTGCCCCAGCAGCACGGCCACAGAAGCTCCCGTAACGGCCAAAACATCGGGGGGGACTTCTTCATCTATGGCAAGGGTCGTCGCGACGATCTGAATGTCATCGCGAAGCCATTGGGGAAAGAGAGGGCGCAAAGGGCGATCGATCAAGCGACTGGTTAAAGTTACCTTTTCGGGAGGTCGGCCTTCTCGGCGTAAAAATCCCCCCGGAATGCGACCGGCTGCGTAGAGTCTTTCTTCGTAGTCCACTAATAGGGGGAGAAAATCGATGCCTTCTCGACCTGCTGCGCGAGTTGCCGTGACTAAAACCGCCGTTTCTCCCGATTGAATCAACACCGAACCGCCAGCTTGAGGAGCGAGGAAACCTGTCTGGAGTCGAATATCCCTTCCGTCAAAGGATATTGACTTTTCAAATTCTTGCATCTTGCGTGCTTTTCCTTTTATTTTTTCACTGTTTCTCTTTCGCAATCGTAGCACTTCTTCCACAAACAATGAGCAATGAACCGCGAGTTTCGTTCTGCGAACGTTCCCCTTATTAAAGATTAAGTCATATGGCGATTTTACACGGGAGTTGGATTTTAAATACCGCCGAGAGCAGTTGCTTTTTCCTTTGGGGAGAAATGTGGCGAACCAAAACGGCAGAACCATTGAAGGAAGGGGAGGAAATTCCCCGTCATCCCCTTGCCATGACTCGAGAGGAACTGCTCTCCTGTCTGGTTTCTCGCAAGTTATGCGATCGCGAGGCAGAACCCACTTGGCAACAGCAAATTTTGGCGCTTCCCAGTCGCGGCGAAGTTCGTGAGGAAAGTGAGGAAAAAGGAAAGACCGGGAGACGGAGGAAACGCCGCAGTTCTTCGACTCCTTCTCCATCCGCCGATACCGCCGCCAAAGATTTTTTTCCCATACTTTCGGGAGGTGAGGGGGAAATATCAGGGCAAGATGTGACGTTGCAATGGTGGCGAGTGGAGGGGATCGCCTTGAATAGTTGGGAAACCGTGCAATTGTTGCAAAGGCTGCCTCTCGGCGATCGCTCCGCCCGTCGGGGAGACGGGGGAGATGCCCTACGATTTTGGTCGCAAGTATATCGGTGGAGTTTAGATTTACTGGCGCGGGGTAAATTTTTACCGGGTTTATGGGAGCAAGATCGGGAGTGGCAGAGTTGCTGGCAACCCCTCCTCGATAGTGCCGTCGATCGCGATCGCCTCAATCAATTCGCCCGCCTCATGCCCGGAATTTGCCGAGTTCAGTCACCAGTCACCAGTCACCAGCTATTCGACACTGCACCTCAATGGCAGGGTGATTGGGTGCAGCCTCAAGCACTTCTCCTCAATTTTTTAAGTGAAGTGGTGGGCGTGCAGTTGCGTCAGGGCTTGGATATTCCTCTAACTGCGGGGGGAGATGCGATCTCCAAGCCGTGGCTGCATTCTCTGGGGCAATCTGCTGCTTCTATTTCGGCAACACTCCAGTTGTTGGAACGCTTGCAGGGAGCAATCCGAAACTGGGAATCTCCCGTGCGCGATTATCTCGTCACGCCCGAAACGAAATGTTTGGAAAACGAACAATTTCGCGTTTATTTTCACTTATGTCCCCCGACAGAAGGAGAAATGGCTTGGGGGCAACTGGATTGGAAATTGGAATACGGATTGCGATCGGCGATCGATCCCGATTGTGCAGTTAGTGCGGAAACAATTTGGCAAAATCCCGTTGACGTGCTGGTACATCAAGAGCAGGCGATCGCCAACCCTCAAGAAACGTTACTCAAAGGATTGGGCTTGGCGGCGCGATTATACGATCCGATTAAGGAGAGTTTAAATGAAAGCAAACCGACCCGATGTTTGCTAGATCCGATTGCCGTTTATGAATACGTGCGAGCCAGCGCTTGGCAGTTGCAGGATAGTGGATTTAGTACGATTTTCCCCCCCGGATTGGGGTCGCGATCGCAAGAAAAACGCTTGGGAATCAAAATTCAAGCCAAAGTTAAGCAAAAATGCGGGCAGCGTTTGGGGCTAAAAAGTCCCCTCGAATATCAACTCGATTTAGCCGTCGGAGAACAAAGTTTATCAGCAGAAGATTTCGAACAACTGCTCGCCCAACGTTCTCCCTTAGTCGAAGTCAATGGGCAATGGTTAGCATTACAACCTGCCGATGTACGCGCGGCACAAGCAATTTTAGCACCTGTTAAAAAGGATGAATTAGCACTAACCGTCGAAGATGCTTTGCGTTTGAGTACGGGAGATATGAAAACCTTGGCAAAATTGCCCGTAATTGGTTTTGCCGCCTCGGGAATTCTCAAAGAACTCATTGCCAATTTAACAGAAAATCGCTCCTTAAAACCGTTAAAAACCCCCAAGGATTTTCAAGGGGAATTGCGACCCTATCAAGCACGAGGTGCAAGCTGGCTGTCCTTATTAGAACAGTGGAGTTTGGGGGCTTGTTTGGCGGACGATATGGGCTTGGGAAAATGCGTTTCTGGCGATACGATTATTGAAGTCAATGGCAAGGCAAGAATAGCAGCAGAAATTTGGGAAATTAATGCGGGAATTACGGAGTTTGATGGAGAGGGATTATGGACAAAACCCATGCAATCCTTAGAAGTGACTGCACTGGATGAAGTTTCGGGAGAATTTGTGAAAGCACCGATCGCAAGGCTTTATCGTCAGAAAGTTCGGGAAAATCTCCGTCAAGTCATTCTTGATGAGGAAATGAGCATTACAATTACATATCGCCACAAGTTATTGACGCGTTACGGTTGGAAAAATAATTTTATTAAAGGAGAAGCGATCGCCGTTCCTGCCGCCGATGGAAAAACAATTGAATATCGAGAAATCAAAGCGATCGAACCCGTTTTTTATGATGGTTGGGTGTATGATTTTGAAGTTGAAAATCACCATAATTTTATTGGTAATGGGATCGTTTGTCACAATACGATTCAAGCGATCGCTTTCTTTTTAAACCTCAAAGAACAAGGGGGTTTAAATGCACCGATTTTATTAGTTTGTCCCACTTCTGTGTTAAATAATTGGCAGCGAGAATTACAAAAATTCTCGCCGACGCTTTCTCAATTTATCCACCACGGAGATAAACGAAAAAAAGGCAAAACCTTTGCTAAATTCGTACAGAATAAACATCTCATCTTAACCAGTTATGCTCTCGTTTATCGAGATATTAAAACTTTAGAAGCGGTTGAATGGGAAGGCGTAGTTTTAGACGAAGCACAAAACATTAAAAATCCCCAATCCAAGCAATCACAAGCTGTACGAAGTCTCGATGCGGGGTTTCGCCTCGCGTTAACGGGAACGCCTGTAGAGAATCGTTTGGCAGAATTATGGTCAATTCTCGACTTTCTCAACCCCGGATTTTTAGGGACAAAACAGTTCTTTCAGCGTCGCTTTGCCATTCCCATTGAAAAGTATGGCGATCGCGACTCCCTCGGACAATTGCGATCGCTGGTTCAACCCTTCATTTTACGCCGTTTAAAGACCGATAAAGATATCGTGCAGGATTTACCGGAAAAACAAGAAATGAACGTGTTTTGCGGCTTATCTCACGAACAGGCGAAACTTTATCAAGCCTTGGTAGACGAGTCTCTCATGAAGATCGAAGCAGCCGAGGGAATTCAACGCCACGGCTTAATTTTAACCCTGTTAATGCACCTCAAACAAGTTTGCAATCATCCCGCCCAATATTTGAAAGAAAAACGCTTAAAAAGCAGCGATCGCTCTGGGAAATTGTTACGCTTGCAAGAGATGTTAGAAGAGGTTGTTTCTGAGGGCGATCGGGCGCTTATTTTCACGCAATTTGCCGAATGGGGAAAACTGCTCAAACCCTATTTAGAGAAGCAATTAGAAACCGAAGTTCCCTTTCTTTATGGGGCAACTCGTCGAGAAAAACGTCAGGAAATGATCGATCGCTTTCAAAACGATCCCGACGGACCGCAAATCTTTTTACTCTCTTTAAAAGCAGGGGGAACAGGATTGAATTTAACCCGTGCCAATCATGTTTTTCACGTCGATCGCTGGTGGAATCCTGCCGTAGAAAATCAAGCCACCGATCGCGCCTTTCGTATCGGTCAAAAACGCAACGTACAGGTGCATAAATTCGTCTGTACGGGAACATTAGAAGAGCGCATCGACGAGATTATTAATAGTAAAAAACAACTGGCAGAACAAACCGTAGATGCCGGGGAACAGTGGCTAACTCGCTTGGATACAGAACAATTGAGAAATCTTTTGCGTTTGGAAGGAGGAGTGGAGATTGATGAAAATGAAAAGGATTAGAATTATCGATTTTTAATCTTGGCCATAAATTTCATGACTAACCCCATTACTCCACTGAAACCCAAACCCACTAAGATACTCAGAATGAGAGAAAAACTATAAATCCCGAATAAATATCCGGTTGATAGGGGATCTGTTTCACGAGGAGGAAACCAATTCACTATAATTTGTTCGGCAAAACCAGCAATAGCTGAAGCAGAAGCGGAAGCCGTACCGATCCCCGCACTGACGATAAATATGGTTTCATTGAGATTACGATCGCGTTTGGCTTGTTCGAGTTGCACGATCCCCTCAAGGGTTTTAATCGTGTTTTCTAAAAGTGTTAAACTAGCGCTGGCGCTGTTATAATCGGTAGTAATTTGAGGTTGGTATTTCTCTAGGGCGTAATCTCGAAAGGGTGCAAAGAGAAAAGAGCGTTCGTCTCCATCTGTTGGGGTAAATTGTGTTAAGCGTTTGTTGTAGTTGTTGAGATTGACGGCGATCGCGTATTTGTATTCTTCTAAGGTGCTGAGGCTGGAAGCGTAAACGGAAAAGAGCGTTAATGTTGAGGTTAAATCTTGTTGTAATTGTTGCAGATCGATGGATTTTTGTAAAACTCGATGCGGTAGTTCGTTAGTTTTGGCTTGAATAGCGATCGCGGCTTTCTTGAGGTCTTGTTTGACCGATCGACTGGTTTGATAGATCCAATTGATTTTATGGTAATAAGAGAAGAATTGCATCAACTCTCGATACAGTTCGGGAATGGTGCGTTTGAGGTCTGATTCTGGATAATCGGCGGGAAATAAACAGATAATGATATGATTGCGATCGTCTGCTTTAACAGAAGGTGTCGAAAACCGAGAAATTTCAAACAAGTGTGCTTTTTTGAATGTTCCGCGATTTGTAGGTTCGAGTTGCCAAGAATCATTAGAAAAAAGGCGATAGCATTCTTTTGCAGTTTCGCTAGGATCTTGATTTTGATGTTCTAATTTTCCCCAGATTAACCAAGTTTCTCCTAATGTTGCGGGAGAAGTGTGGCGATCTCTAATGATTTGTTTACTCTCTTTGAGTTTCGCGATCGCGTAGGCATCTTTCGATCCTTGCGGGTTGGCAGAACAATCGATTTGTAAGGCATAAGTATCGTTGAGTTTAACGGGATAATAATAACCGTTGGCATCGGGTAGAGGTTGATATTGTTTCGGGAGGAGTTCGATATAACTGCCTTCTCTGTCTTCAAGGTTTTGGGATTCTGTGAGAGTGCGATCGCCATTAGGAAGCCTTCGCCAAAATTTTTCTCGTCTTTGGTTGATTGCGTCTTGACTATCTCCTAAACCATCGCGCAGATCGTAGAGAAATAGATTGATTGTGGGATAAATTAATTTTAATTTTGCATTCATTCGTAAAATTCCGGGTTTTTAAAAACCGTATTGTCCGAGGTTAAAGGCCGTTTTTAACTCTTCTAAGGGATCGGCAGCCATAAAAATATCGCGCGTTTTGTCGGTTAACGCAGCATTATCCATTTGTTCCAATTTTTGCAGAATATCGGCTATTTTGGGGCGCTGATTTGGGTCGGGGACGCTATTTTCAATATCTGTCGGAAGGGTCGCATCTGGAGAGCCATCGGGGGGAAAATCTAAGCCCATCCCTCGTTTTTCGGCTCGTTCGACGAGAAATTTGTAAGCCCAATTATAATCTGTGGCTAATGCGGGCATTCCTGCGGCGATCGCGTCAATTGCTTCGATATTTTTACTGAGGTCTCGGGCAATTGCTCTCAGGTTATTGGGTAAGCCTTGGGGAATGGTATCTTGTTGGCTGAGGGCAACTAAAAAGGCTTTGACAATTAAGGCTTGAGTGTCGGAAATGAGGGGGGTATTCATAGGGGTTTGCAAGTCAAAAGGAGGCAGAGAATAAATATCTTCTTCGGGGTCGTTCCACTCGGAAAAACCCGTTTCCGCAAGTTGCATCATCTCTAATGTTTCTGGCGAGATGAGGGAGAGACTGACCGGAGATTTTGAGGTTTTTATGTCGGAGTTAATCGGGTTTGATTCCATGATTTAAAGCGGTTGTTTTTATAATTTATCGTAAATCTTTGTAGGGGGGTAAGGCTTTTGTCTTTCCCCCGCGATCGCCTTATTCGGACAATCCCAAGGCGATCGCGATCGCTTCTCTTACAGAAATCGCTAAATCTGACGGGAGGAGGCCTAATTGTATCTGAAAAATAGAGCGATCGACGGTGGCAATTTTATCTCCTCGAATGAGGGAGGTTTTTTTCAGTCCGGTTTGGGAAAATTGAGGGTGGATTTCTGGGACTAAAACCCATGTTTTTGGGATTGTTTCGCTGGGTATTTTGGAAAAGATACCCGATACGATAAATTCTTGGCGATGGACGGCTAAAATGAGAGCAGGGCGAACTTTGGCTGAGGTTAAATCGCTAAAGGGAAAACGAATTAACCAGATTTCATAGGGTTTGGGATTCAACACGAGGGTGTTTTTTTCGGATAATCGTTACTTCACCGGATTTTGTCTTATATTTTATCGCTTTTGTGGTAGCCAGCAAGAATAAACGCCGCCCAATAATAGGGATTTTGATAGGGGGTTGCGGTGGATTCTAATTGAGCAATTTGCTCTCTTCGGGTTGTTAAGGGTTTGCGGTGTTCAAATTTTGTCAGGTTTTGCAGGTGGCGATCGCAACTCTCGCAGAGGCGATCGGGGGTGGCATTTTTGAGCCAGTCGCGAGTCAGTTGCAGGGCGAGATGGGGCGGGTTTTGGGCGAGGTGGCGGTAAAATTCGAGGATGAATAGGCTGGTGGCGAAGGATTCGACTTGCCAAAGGGTGCTGAGGACGTAGGTAACGCCGGAACTTAAAAAAGCACTGACTAAGCCGACATATTCATCGAGAATTAAATCGCTGCCCGTAACAGCGGTTTCGCAGGCGGCGAGACTGACGAGATCGTAGTGTTTGAGGTCGAGTTGGCGGATGGTTTCGACGGTGAGAACCTCGGTTTCGTGGAGGAAAAGGCAGGATTTTTTCGGGTCTTGGCTATTGTAGGCGGCGTGACCGCAAAAGTGGAAGACTCGGGCGGGGGTTTTGAGGAGGGTTTCGGTGTTGGTTTGGGTAATGTCGGTTTGGGTGAGGTGTCGGTGTTGGGGGAATTGGTGGCGGAGGAGGGTGGCTTCGATTTCGGCGAAGGGAAGGGCTGCAAGGTGTTTTTTCTGGTTGTTGAGGGTGGGGGTACTTTTGGGGTTTTCGATGAGGTTGAGGGGGGTGAGAGGCGGGTTAAAGGTATTATTCTGACAGCCGAGATAAGCACTAGGAAGGTAAAAGGCGGGGCAGTCAAAGAAGGCGTGCAGGGGGAGGAGGTGCAAGTCTCGGTGGGGGATGAGGATGAGGGTTTGGATGCCGTGGTTTTGCAGTTCTTGGCGAATGCTAGGGATATTGAGAATTTGGGCGAGGGTTTGCAGGTTGTCGGAGAGGTTGTCTTTCCAGTTCGTGGGGGTTTTGTCTTTGTCGGAATCTTTGGTTTTCCAGTGGGACAGCCGGTTGATGAGGTTCTGGTGTTGCCCTCTCCCCCAGCCCCTCTCCCAAGTTTGGGAGAGGGGGGTATTGTCGCTGGCAGAGTCCGGAAGCCCCCAAGGTTGGGGGTTGGGGGGCTGTTCGATTAAAATGGGATCGCCTTGGGCAAGAATGAGGAAGGTACTCAGGGAAACGGGACTCAGATGCCAATAGAGGATCGCGGTGGTTGGGGTGCAGAGGTGCTGTTGGATTTGAGAAAATTCGAGTTTTTCGGGGGTTTGGGGAAACCATTGCAAGCAGTAATTTTTTCGTTCTTCGGCGGTTTCAATGGCTTGGATGAGGTCGCCGTTACGGATGAATTCTTCGACTTTTAATTGGTAGAAGGGAGAGAATTTGCGGCTGAGGCGTTCTTGTTCTCGGGGGGGTTTATTTTCGAGGTGGCGTTCGAGGAGTATAATCCCCTTTTTGAGGTGTTGGCTGGCTTCTTGGTCGAGTTTGATGTCTACGCAGACGGGGATGAGGTCTTGCAGGACTTCGAGGTGCAGTTCGGGGTATTGGTCAAAGGTGAGGGTTTCGAGGGCGGTTTCGTGGCTGGTTTTGGCTTGGTGGAAGAGTTGCCCTCGACTGGGGTTTTCTCCGAGGGGAGGATAGGAGGGTTTGGGGTTGTTGGCTTGGTTGTATTGTGCTTTGCCGAGTTGGTGATAGAGAAAGCCCCAAGGGAGGGTATTAGGGTGAATAATGCCTTGTTTGAGAGGGAATTTTAGGCTGGTAATGCGTCCGTTATAGCCCCTGTTGTTGAGTTGGGGGTATTTGAGGGAAAAGTGTTCTCGGGCGGCTTCTTTGATTTGTTGGGCGGTTTCATTTTGTAGGGACGTTGCATGCAACGTCCCTACAGGGGCATTTTCCCAGATGGAGAGGGTGTAGTGAGAGAACTGGGCGAGACGGCGTTGGAAATGATATAAAAAGTTGTGTTGGTATTCGAGATCGGGGGATGGGGAACTTGCCGCAGCAATACTACGATTAGCCCATGCCAGATGGTAGTCGGGTTGAATTTGCAAAGCATGGTCATAGGAGGCGATCGCTTCTTCTAAACTTCCTAAATTAATTAGCGCAATCCCTCGTCCCAACCATGCCAGATGGTAGTCAGGCTGAAACTGCAAGGCACGGTTATAGGAGGAGATCGCTTCTTCTAAACTTCCTAAATTAATTAGCGCAA
>JBCCVR010000086.1:0-29164 GCA_039194995.1 Cyanobacteria bacterium P01_E01_bin.42
ATTGCAAGTATTACAAGGGCGAGAAATTTAGCTCATTGTGGATGAAACAGGAGACCCTAAAAAGCGGTCGAGGGATGGTGAGGTTTCCTCACCTTATCCAATCGACCAAGACAAGGAAATCAAACAGATTATGTATCCCGTCAATATTTAGGTTGTTTGGGAAAAATTGAAAATGGGATAGTATCTGTAGCTGTTTATGAGGTGATTGAAGGGATATCTTTTCCGATATTATTTTAAATTTTTAAACCTAGAAAAAAATTGAAAGAAGGAGAAAAATATAAAACTAAACCTGAAATTGCTGGAAAACTTATCGAAGAAATATAGTAATTTCAAATAAAAATGAGACACTAAGAAACACAATAGTCACAAATAATCGTATCCAAAGATGTTCCGGCGGGTGCATACATTCTGTTCCTTTTTAAGGCACTAAAATCATGCTCAATATCATTGAAATCGGAAGAGTATTTCGGTAAAAATAGAACTTGATGACCGGCTTCTTCTACTATTTCCCGAATTCTCCTCTTTCTATGAATTGGTGCATTGCCCATAATTAATACTGAAGGGATTTCTAATTCCGGTATAAATATCTTTCCAACCATCCTTCAAATCCTATTGCATCTAACTTTCCTGTAAATATCATTGGGGCGATTAAATCTTTTTTCTTTTTTCTTCTTCCCGCTCCTAAATTTTCTCTTTTTCTTCGTTTTCCTTGTTTCTCTCCATAGATTTTTTTCCCGCGTTTTGACCATCCATAAATACAGGACTGAAACTCCTCAAATCTTGACTCCTCAATAAATATAAGACTTTCACTCCCATAGATCTTGATGAATTCTCGTAATATTTAGAACTTACGCATTGACAAAAAGAGAAAAATATATAGATGATCTATTGAGTTTCCAAAAGATTAATCGTTTCTTAGAACGGGAACGATATACTCCAGAAGATTTATTCAGAGAAATTGAGGGAAAAATTGAGTTATCAGGAGGGACATTAAGTGGAGATGACAAGGTAGTGGAAAAGCCATATAGTGACCCAAATAAAAATGAATTAATAGGATACTATTGGTCTGGGAAACAGGGAAAAGCAATCAAAGGAATCAATCTAATCACTTTATACTATACCGATTGTGCAATCTGGGAAAATTTATGGTCAGAAAAGCTGAAGCTGTGAAGACACATTTCTTTTGTTCTCTTCGAGCCTTTTGCCAATTAGAATTAATGAGAATTCAAGAGCAAATTGAGTCTTGGTATGAACCACAAAGAAATCTCTATCTTCAAGTAGCTAGAGAGTATATTGTTCAGCATTTTTCTCCTGACTTCCAGTGCATTGCATAACTCTTGTTTTCTGTCAATGCGTAAGTTATGAAGTATTGATTGCGGCGGGCGAGACAATTGCCACGGTACTAGCAGAATGTACCGTACCGGGGGAAATTGGCAACGATCGCGGCATCGGGGAAATTAACGACCTCATCGACTCTCTCCCATCCGGCATCCCTGCCAGCGCACAAAATATTACCCCCAGTCGCGGCGGGGCGGCGATCAAAACCGATGACAATTTAAGAAAGCGCATCATTCTCGCCCCCGAGTCTTTCTCCAATGCGGGCAGCGCGGGAGCATATCGATTCCACGCCCTCGGTGCATCTCAAGACATCATCGACGTGGGCGTGCGCGGGGCATCTTTGCTTGCCCCGACTGTTAATCCTCCCGCCAGTTTCAAAGCAGATTTGCAACTCGTAGCCAATGGGGACTTGGACGGCATCGATCTGGTTGAAGCCGCGATCGCACTGTTGAACCAAACTCCCTTCGTCATGCCCGGCACGGTAGAAATTTTCCCCCTAGCCTCGGACGGATTGCCCTCGCCGGAACTGAAAGCACTGATTGAGAGCAGGCTGAACGAGGATAAAATTCGCCCCTTGACCGATTGGGTAAAAGTTCTCAATCCGGTAGAGGTAAATTTTAAACTCGAAGTCGCGATCGTCCCGGAAGTCACTGCCGACAACGCGATCGCCAAAGCCAGAACCGAACAAACTTTGCAGGCTTTAGCGTCCGAACTTCGTCGCGGGTTGGGGCGATCGATTTTGGTTTCCGAGATCGTGCGATCGCTCAAATCGCTACCGGAAATTTACGATGTTGCGATCGCCTCACCCGCGCAAAATGTGATTCTCGAAGCATGGGAATGGGCGAATTGCTCAGATGTAGTGGTTGAGCTCGCCTCTCTAAGTTAGGCAAAAATCAGGCAACATTATTTTGAAACCTTATATTTGATAAAGGTTTGATGCTAAAAGTTAATGTTCTTAAAATCCGTTGACCTTTATCGGTCGTGAGAGTTCAAGTCTCTCCACCCCATTCACATTATCCTTCTGGCGTGCTAACGCGATCGCGCCCTTCGACCTTAGCGCGAGAGAGCGCCATATCCGCACTCTTTAACAGTGCTTCGCGAGTCATGCCATTTTGAGGGAAAATTGCCATGCCGATGGAAACCGAAATGCGATCGCATTGTTGATTGCCATACTCGAAATTGAGATGCTTCACTCCTTCTCGTACTTGTTCTGCTCTCAGTTTAGTATCTTCCCAAGAAAGATCCGGCAGGACAATGGCAAATTCTTCACCTCCATATCGTGCCGCCCAATCAGAATTTTGCAAACTGCGCTGGAGAAACCCTCCCAAGGTTTTTAAGACCAAATCTCCCGCCTCGTGACCGAAGGTATTGTTAAAGTTGCGAAAGCGATCGATATCGAGGAGAATCAGCCCGATCGCGCGGTTTTGTCGGGCGGCGCTATAAATTTCTCGTTCTAGCGCCTCCTCCAAATAACGACGGTTGTGGAGGGTGGTTAAACTATCCCGAATACTATCGCTCTTTAAGTTCGATCTCAGTTTGATATTCAGCAAAGAAACCCCTAATTGTTCCGCCACAGTTTGAGCAAACCGTTGCTTTCCAGTAGAAAGAATCCCGCGAGAGGGAGACGTGAGATAGAGCAAACCGAGGGTGCGTCCTTGGGCGATGAGGGGGACACTCAAGGTTTCCGCAGGCATGGGATCGTTGCGAACGTGCTTGCTGAGGAGGCGAGGATGAGACTCATCCACCCAATGCACTTTGCCCCGTCGCAAAGCCCAACTGTCCTCGGGAGAAAATATCAGTTCACTGTTGAAATGAGTTCCCCAAGAGGCGATCGCTTCTACCAAATTCCGTCCCTCATTCAACACGAAAACGCCGCCGGAACAATCGGGAAATAAAGAAGCAACTAACTCGCCGATGACATTGTAAGCCTCTTCGAGGGTTAAACTAGCTTGCAGAAAATCAGCCATTTCCCCTAACTTTTCCATGCCTTGGCGACGGGCATCTAGTTCGAGGGTAGAATCCTCTAAGCGTTCGTTGGCAAGGCGCAAAGACTCTGCCTGCTGTCGCTGTTCCGTGATATCTTCCACCATATAGGAAAAGCGCTGTTGTCCCGGAATGGGGCAAACCGTCGCCGACAGCCAGCGAATGTCCGTTTCGCCGTCATCGAGATCCATTTCGTAAGCGTATTCAAACTGTACGGGTTTGCCTAATTGGTGACTTTCATGGCAGCGATCGATCCAGTAACGGCGAATATCTTCCGGGACTCCCATATCGCTGGCGAGTTGGTTGTGCATGGAGATGGGAGAGAGGCGGAAAAACTCCGTCGTGACGGCATTATCGGAAATGTGGCGCAGATCGCGATCGCTAATCTCCACGATCCCCATCATCATCGAAGTGCTGTTATAGAAGCTGTTCAACGTAGATTCTGTAGCCATAAGCGCGGATTTTGCTGCCACGCGATCGCTGACATCTTCCACCACCCCGAGGAAATATTCCACCTCTCCCATCGCATTGCGAACCACTGCACCGCTCAAATTCACCCAAACTTCTGCCCCTTCCTTATTGAGATAGCGCTGTTCTACGGAAATATTGAGCAAGTCTCCCTCTACCAATTGGCGAAATTGAGCGATCGCATTTCCCAGATCGTCGGCGTGGGTTAATTCTTGAAATGTTTTCTCTTTTAACTCCCCTTCGTTATAGCCGAGCAATTGGCTAAACTTGGCATTAACTTTGAGAAATTGCCCGGATTTATTGGTTTGAATGATACCGATGCCAGAGCGATCGAAGAGGGTGCGGAAGCGTTTTTCTAACTCCTGAAAAGACTCCTCAGCATTGTTGCGTTCTGCCATTTCATGAAGAAGTTCTTCATTTAAACTCATTAATTGAGTGGTGCGTTCTTCCACCCGCAATTCCAATTCTTCATTCAAGTGTTTAATAGCATCTTCTGCTTTTTTCCGTTCGCTAATATCTCGTACGAGGAGAGTAAAACGCTTGTTTCTGCCTTTGGTTAAGCGAGAAACGGCAATTTCTAGGGGAAAGATCGTTCCATCTTGGCGCTGTCCCATCAGTTCCCGTTTGGCGGACATGGGAGGAGGGGAGGCAGGGGGAGCGGAGGAAGAGGGGGTGACTTCGATTTCTTGGACGTTTTCTTCGGCGACAGTTGCGGGTTGGAGGGCAGATGAGCCAAAGAGGGCTGTTTCTACTTCTCCTTCGGCAAACGAAAGTAAGAGATTGTCGATATTTTGACCGATGACTTGTTTAGAGGTATAACCGAAAAGTTTCTCAGCACTATTGTTGAATGTTTCAATGATGGCGCGATCGTCGATAACAATAACGCCATCGGCAGCCGTTTCGACAATAGCGCGATTTCGCCGCTCGCTTTCTTCCAACTCCCGAAACATGGGGCGACTCAGGCGCAGATAAAAGAGCGCGCCGATCGCACTGGCAACGATCGCGGCAACGATTCCTAAGAGAATTACTTGCAGGAAGGGGGAGCGAAATTCATCGAGGTCAATTTTGACCACCACCCCTAAATCGCTGTCGGCAACGGGTTCGTAGGCAGCAATAGTGACGATTTGGCGATAGTCTGCACCAATGGCATTTCCCGACTCTCCTAAAACCGCTTTGCGGCTGTGTTCTGCCCGTTCTTGTTCCACGAGGGGGATGGGATTTGGGGTGCTAGTTTCGCCGTTGCGCTGGCTGAGTAAAAAGACAATGCGATCGCCGTCTCGTTTGGCGAGGAGTATTTCTCCCGTTTTAGTGGCATCGGGAGCATTTCCCAAGCTTTCCGTCAGGGTGGTGACGAGAGCTTCTTCATTTTCCTCGGTGCTGCGGAGGTTTTCGAGGAAACGAGCTTGGCGTTGTGCCTCCTCCGCCAATCGCCCTTTTTCTTGTTGTAGTGCAGTCTGATAGAGATATGCAATACCGGTCCCCGCAACAACGATCGAAAACGTTGTCATGGTGAGAATCAGTAATCCTAGGCGCTGGCGGTTTTTCATACTTCAGTCGTTTTTACTCAGCGAACGAGGGTTCGAGCAACATTAATAGAGTGTACCCCCTACAGGAGAGCAAGTCGCAGATTTTCTCATAGCGAATTGCTTTTTGACTAGGGTTATTGTACCGAGAGAGCGCCCCGATCGTGCAGAACGATTTCGGTTGCGGGGATTTTTGGGGTGCGATCGTATCTCTTCTATCTATGCCATGATGTAAGACAAAGGGGGATATATCCATTACCATGACTGCCACGCCTATTAAACCGTTAACACTTGAAGCCTTCCTTAAACTCCCCAATATTGAGGAATCCCCAGCATGGGAGTATGACGGACAAGCCAGACAAAAACCCATGCCTCAGACTCAACACAGTCGATTACAGTTCAAACTTTGCGAAGCCATTAATCAAATTGGGGAAAGTGCTGAGATTGCTTGTGCTTTTCCCGAATTGCGCTGTACTTTTGGGGGGCGCTCGGTCGTTCCCGATATTTCTGTATTGCATTGGGAACGAATTCCTTTGACACCAGAAGGAGATTTAATTAATAAGTTTAATTCATGTCCCGATTGGACGATTGAAATTCTCTCTCCAGACCAATCCTCTAACGGTGTGACAGCTAATATCTTACATTGTTTGCAATATGGATGCGAATTGGGTTGGTTAATCGATCCGAGAGATCGCTCTATCCTCGTCTTGCGTCCCAAACAAGAACCTGTTATTTGCGTCCGGGGCGATCGCTTGCCCGTGTTGAAGGGTATCGATCTGGAAATGAGTGTCGTGCAGATATTTGATTGGTTGAAAATGAAGCGATCGCCGACACTCTAATTGCAGCTAATCACTCTAATTTTAGCCAATTTCTTAGATCAAAGTAATTAAATTAGGATACTCAAAGTTATGTCCCTACAAGAAGAAATTGACAAAACAAGGCAAGACATTCGGACTGATGGTTACTCGATGTCAATTGGCGAATGGCTTAGCCTTTACGAGCATGAATAAATCGATATTCATCCAGATTTTCAACGTTTTTTTAGATGGTCAAAGAGTCAAAAATCAACTTTTATAGAATCGATCCTTTTAGGGATACCTATTCCACCGATTTTTGTAAGCCAAAGAGATGATGGTATTTGGGATGTTATTGATGGATTACAAAGACTATCAACAATCTATGAATTTGTGGGATTAATTAAACCGATCGATCCAGATGAAACGATTCCTTTTGCTCTTCAAAAGACTACATATTTACCTTCCTTGGAAGGAAAAAAATGGAACGATCCAAACGATATTAGTAATTCCCTTACTCAAACACAACGATTACTAATAAAGCGTGCCAAAATTTCAGTCAATATTGTTGAGAAAGAGAGTGATGAAATGGTTAAATATGAATTATTTCAACGCCTCAATACAGGAGGTTCAATTGCAATGCCACAAGAAGTACGAAATTGTATTCTTTTGATGTTAAACAAGAAGTTATATGGATTAATACGCTCCCTTGCAGATAATAAATTTTTCAAAAACTGTATTGCTTTAAGCGATAGACTGTATGAAGAACAATATGACATGGAGTTGGTTTTACGCTTTGTTCTCCTTTTTGATAAAGATGAGGAAAACCTGAAACAATTGGGAGGAGATGTTCACATTTTTTTAACAGAAAGTATGCGTAAAATGGCTGTTCGAGAAGAGTGGGATAGTAGCAATATAGAAAATGCGTTCAACCAAACTTTTAAGATTCTTGATGAGGTGATGGGAGATAATAGCTTCAAACGATACAAAGCCGAAGAGGATAGATTTTTAGGAGGATTTTTACTATCTGCCTATGAGGTAATCGCTTTAGGAATTGGATATTACTATCAAAATCCTCTTCCGACCGATGAAATACTAAGCCAAATAAAGAGCATTTGGTCTAATGCAACTTATAAAAAGTGGTCGGGAGCAGGGGTTAATGCTACAAGGCGTTTACCTTATCTAATTCCGCTTGGTAGAAAGATATTTTCTCCATCATGAAAATAAAAACTTTAGAAGAACTAAATAACAAATTATCTGACAATCTTGTGTGGCGAAAAAAAGAATTGGCTGCGATGAAATCTCTAGTAGAGCAAAGGAGTTTACCTCTGAATAGACACAATGTCTTAGTTCGAGGTGGAATATGTATTCTGTACGCTCATTGGGAAGGCTTTATCAATCGATCGCACGGAATATATAGAATTACACCAAGAAGTTCTAGCAATGATTGAGGTATTTCGCAATCAGGTAGAAAATGCTGCTAGTGAGAAAAAATTTATGAAAGATCCATAATAATGTATAGATACAGTACACAAATGTAAATCTAGTGATTGTCAGGACAACCGATTGATTAGATTCGCACGATCGCACTTCATATTTGTGAATCACCGATTTTTCAATTTGTTCAACCTACAAAAGTAATGTAGAAATATTGCCAAAAAGCAACATCTCTACATCGCAATTGTTGAAAAATTTTTTGAAAATAGGAGCGATCGCACTGCAATCAAACCGCTTCGAGATTCTTTTCTCCCGTGCGAATGCGGATAATTTCCTCGACGGGAGTAACAAAAATTTTGCCATCGCCGATCTCTCCGGTTTTAGCTGCCGTGATAATTTTATCTACGACCATCTCGACTTGATGATCTTCGACGACCACTTCTATTTTGAGTTTCTGCAAAAACTCTACGGTATATTCCGAACCCCGATAGCGTTCGGTTTGACCCTTTTGCCGTCCAAAACCGCGTACCTCAGAAACGGTCATACCGACAATTCCGGCATTCACCAGAGCAATTTTTACTTCATCCAGTTTAAAGGGTCGGATAATGGCTTCTACTTTCTTCAATGGTTTAACTCCTCGCGGTATTGATTGAATTGCTTTGCGTCCTTGCAGTTTGGTTTGCAGTTTGGACTGACTGGGATACCATTGACTGCTCGGAATTTTGAGACTGCGGAATCGGGCGTTTTGCCTGTTTCCTCATCGCTCTTACGGTCGGCAATGTGACGAAATTGTATCATAAGGCGGTTCTAGAAAAACGGAGTTTGAGACCCAAATTTTCGATAAATCTGACAGGGAGAGGGAGGGGTTTCTAACCGAGGAATTCAAGAAATTTTGTTAGAGTTGGAACAATTCGCCTGTTTTTCATGAGCTACTGTCCCAATCCAAACTGTACCAAACCCGTCAACACCGACAAGGCTAATTTTTGTCATCATTGCGGAACAAAATTACTCCTCGCCCAACGCTATCGATTGACAGGGGCGATCGCATCAGGAGGATTCGGCCGCACGTTTTTGGCACGAGATGAGTACAAGCCATCTTATCCGACCTGCGTAGTCAAACAATTTTATCCCCAAGAGCCGGGAGATTGGCAAAAAGCCGCCGACCTCTTCCAACAGGAGGCGATGCGGTTGGATGAGTTGGGAAAGCATCCGCAAATTCCCGAACTGTACGCTCATTTCGAGCAGGATCGGCAGCAGTATATCGTACAGGAGGCGATCTCGGGGGAAAATTTGGCGGAGGAGTTGCAAAAACGGGGACAATTTTCCGAGTCGGAAGTACGAGAGATGCTCTCGGATTTACTCTCGGTATTGGCATTCGTTCATGCAGGACAAGTCATTCATCGGGATATCAAACCGGAAAATATCATTCGCCGTCAGTCAGATGGAAGTTTGGTATTAGTGGATTTTGGGGCGGCAAAATACGCGACGGAAACGGCATTGCAAAAGAAAGGAACGAGTATCGGGACGGCGGGGTATTCGGCACCGGAACAGGCATTCGGACAGGTTTCTTATAGCAGCGATCTCTACAGTTTGGCGGTGACTTGCCTGCATTTCCTGACGGGGATCGAGCCTTTGAAATTGTACGATGTCGGGGCAGCGCAGTGGCAATGGCGAGACAGGTTGTTGAGTCCCGTTAGCGATCGCCTTGCTACAATTTTAGACCGGATGCTGGCAAGGGCAACCCGCGATCGCTATCCTTCGGCCAAGGCAGTTTTAGCGGCATTGAATGAGTCGAATGAGTTGGAGATCCTGCCGAAGGATTGGCAGTGCATCCACGTCCTTACAGGTCATATTGACGGCATTACGGGGGTTGCCTTTAGTCCCGATGGCAGCGTTTTGGCCAGTAGCAGTCGAGATCGTACGGTGAATCTCTGGCCGATGCAAGCATTATGGAGTATCCGCACCTTAACGGGGTTCGAACATAGCGTTTCTTCTTTGGCGTTTAGCACGGATGGGTCAAAGTTAGTCACGGGGAGTTTGGATCGGAGTGTCAAAATGTGGCAGTTTCCTCAAGGAAAAGCGATCGCTATATTTGGCGGTTTAGGGGGAGGAGTGTTATGCGTTGCATTGAGTCCAGACGAAGATATTGTAGCCAGTGGAGGAATGGAGAGGGGGATTCGATTGTGGAAGAAGGACAAAAAAGTTGTTTTATTGAATAGTCCCGAGGGAATGTGGTGTTTGGCATTCAGTCCCGATGGCACGCTTCTGGCCGGGGGAGGGTTGGATAAAACGATCCGTTTGTGGCAGGTTGAGACAGGTGAAGAAATTGCTCGATTGCAAGGACATTCTGGGATGTTTGCAGGAGTCACGGCGATCGCGTTTAGTCCCGATGGAAGGATTTTAGCCAGTGGTTCTCAGGATCGGACGATTAAGTTATGGGAAGTCGAAACAGGCAAGGAAAAAGCAAGTTTAACGGGTCATCGTAAGGGAATCGGTGCGATCGCGTTTAGTCCGGACGGGCGCATTTTAGCCAGTGGTTGCGAAGGTGGGGCGATTAAACTCTGGCAGGTGGCAACAGGACAGGATTTTCTGACTTTAACGGAACATCGCGGAGCGGTGAAAGGGTTAGCATTTCATCCCGAGGGTCATCTTTTAGCGAGTGGTAGTTTTGATAAGACGGTGAGGATTTGGGAGAGATGCAAGATGCTTTCGCAATAGCGATCGTTTCTGGGTTTATGTTATTTTGCTAAGGATGCAGCTAAAAACTGGTGTTTGAGATACTTCAGAAAGAAAAAATATGGAAGAAATAGATATTTGCCTTCTTATAAACGCACCGATTAAGAGAGTAACGTCAATTTTTGAGCAATACTTTGAATTGACAGCACACTGTTCTTGTACGATCGAGAAATATAGGGAACTAGAGCGAGTTGTTTATCAAGAAATCAAGCGACGAAACGAAGTTCGAAAAAATAGACCCACCAAAACTTTATTGCTTTAAAAGTTCAATCCAAAACATAAAACAAAAACAAATTATATCATCTTTGTCAAATGACAAAATAACAGGTTTTCTACAGAAATGTCTCAAATATTATAATGCCTATATTCCAGTATATGAAGAAACTCCCTACTTTAAGCCAGATTATCAAAACACGGACTGTCTCGAACAAATGGACGTTATTATGCTACCTTCTGACTGGGCATATTACGATCGAAGGACACCAAGTTATGTTATATAGTTGCTTCAGCCAGAAAGATATAATATTTTCTCGAATCGGAATAAAATGAAGCGCTCTAGCAGTTTTTCAGCGCATCACCTTGACAAATCGTAAAATTATGATAGAAGTAAGAAGATCTATCCGTTTAATTTCTCATTATTTGTAAAGAAACATTACAAAACGAGGGTGTTGTTGACCAAAATGGAACGAATCGTGCGCGATCGCCAGCAAACAAAAATGTACGGAACAAACATCCATTGCGTTTCTGCGTCGAGAAAGCCACTTGGGAAGTTCCTCATCTCTTAAATAAACCCGATGATAGTTTTTCTGTTGAGGAGGTTGTTTCATGTTGACTAAAGCAGTCGCTTATTCTCAAATAGAAAATTCTTTAGAAGCTGGAAAATCTTGCGCGCTTTCCATACGGGAAAAATTTGGAGAATGCGCAATTGATTGTTTATTCTTGTTTGCAACAATCGGTTACGATTTCAAGCAATTATTATCGGGGATTCGCGAGATTTTACCCGATACTTCTCTGTGCGGTTGTTCGGGTGCGGGAAGTATTACCAATTTAGGCTGCGATGAATCCTTGCACTCGGTTGGTTTAATGGGATTAGGAAGCGATCGCATTCAGTTTTCTCCTTTCATGATTCCCAATTTGGGAGATAATCCGCAAAAAGCAGGGGAGAAAGTCGGGCAATTCGTTCGCGATCGCCAAATTGAGCCGACAGAAGACAAACTCTTATTCTTATTTCCCGATGGTTTTACGATGTACGCCGATGCGTTGTATAAAGGTATTGAGACCCAGTTAGATGCTCCCGTAGATATGGTTGGCGGAACCGCAGGGAATGATTATAGTAACGAAGATACCTATCAATTTTGTAACGATCGCGTGTTAAAAGATGCCGTTGCGGGGGTTTTGCTAACGGGGCAATTTAACTATAAAATTCGCGTCAGTCACGGTTCTAAACCCTTGGGAAATCACAAAACTGTCACGCGATCGCAGGGTAATATCATCTATGAAATTGATGAAAAACCGGCTCTCGAACATCTGCGGGATGTTTTTGGTGAAGAACAATTTGCTCTTTTTACCAGCGATATGAGCGCGATCGGGTTAAACTTAATTGGTTTGGGTGTTCCGTTTGAAGGCAAAGATTATTCGGAAAATATCCTAGTACGGGCAATTTTAAGAACCGATCCGGCAGAAAAAAGTTTAATTGTCGGGACGGAAATGCCAGTAGGTTCCGTTTTTCGCATGACACGTCGCGATCGCAACCAAGTCCTTGAAGCAACGCGGAATATGGTCGAAGAAGTTGTAGAAGGATTACAGTCTCCTGACGATGCAGCGTATTTTTATTTTAATTGTGTCGGTCGGGGAGAACATCTTTTTGGCGAACCCGAACCCGATGTTAACGAAGCCTTGGAAACTTTAGACGACGATCGCGATGCAATTGGCTTTTTTTCCTTTGGAGAAATTGCCCCTGTTATGGGCGAACAACAGTTTCACAATTACACCGGAGTATTTGTAGGAATTGAAACCGAGTAAAATGTTAGATCCTGCTTCAGAACCAGAACGCTTGCAATCCAAAATTCAGGCCTTACAACAAGAAGTTGAGTCATTGACTCAAACAGTCGTGCAGCTAGAATTAGAAGCGATTGGCGAGAATAAAAAACAAAGGAAACGAGAAGAAACTTTCAAACTCCTACAAAAACTGAGTCAAGAAATTTCTGCAACGAACGATATTGGGAAAATCTATCAAACTGTCGTGCGATCTCTAGCAGGAGATATCGGCTTCGATCGCGCGATTATCTATGAAAGCCAAATGAGTCGTTTTGTACCCGTTGCCCACTTTGGTTATGAAGAAAATTGGAATCTAAATCATTTAATTCATCCTTTTTTTCGAGATTTAGCGCATCAGAAAAAAGGAATATTAGTGAATGGAAAAACTAAAAATAATCCCCTGATAGTTTGTGAAGAAGATTTTCAAGTAAAATATTTTATTGCGTTACCTTTTGCTGTTTTTGACCAATTTGACCGTATTTTATTCGTCGGCAATCAAAAAGAAAATACCTTAATTCGCCCCCGACTAACAAAAAAAGATTTAGATGTTTTAAAAATGTTAAGCAATCAAATAACGATCGCTTTTCAACAAATCGAACTGTACGAACAAAGCCAGAGAGCCGCTCGAGAAGCCAGCGATCGCGCTCGCGAGTTACGTCAAACCCTAAAGCAATTGAAGAATACTCAAGCACAATTGATCCAAAATGAAAAAATGTCGGGATTGGGTCATTTAGTCGCAGGAATCGCTCACGAAATCAATAATCCTGTTAATTTTATTTATGGAAATGTTGCTCATTTGAAAGACTATTCAGAAGATTTATTAGGGATTTTTAAAATTTATCAAGAGAATTGTTACGGTCTATCTCCAAAATTAGAAAACATTATTCAAGAAAAAGATCCAGAATTTATTGTTGAAGATATGCCGAAAATTTTGAATTCAATCCGAATTGGAGCCGAGCGAATTCGTGAAATCGTTAATAATCTAAAACTATTTTCTCGTTTTGACGAATCGGAACTGAAAACGGTCGATATCCATGACGGATTGGACAGTACGTTAAAAATTCTCAATCATCGCTTGTATAACATTAAAACCAAAAAAGCGTATGGAAATCTACCAAAAATTGAATGCTATGCCGGACAACTCAATCAAGTTTTTATGAATTTAATTGTCAATGCGATTGAAGCGATTGAAGAGAAAAATCAAAGACAGTCTCTAGAAACAATGTTGAAAAATAGTTTCGATGAGCATGACAATAGAATTTCAATTATAACAGAATATCAAGAGCAAGACGCGATTATCATTCGCATTCGCGATAATGGGATGGGAATGAGCGAGAGTGTTCGACGTAAAATCTTCGATCCATTTTTTACGACAAAACCTGTCGGACAGGGAACGGGAATGGGTTTATCCATTAGTTATCAAATCATTACCGAAAAACACAAAGGGACGTTACAATGTACTTCAATCCTTGGAGAAGGAACGGAATTTGAGATCGAGCTTCCGGTTCGATCCCTCCCAAACCCACAATCAAATCGCGAATAAGCAAACAAAAATGATGACTCGAGTTTTTTCCTATCCCGTCACGCGAAAAGCAGAACAGGTTGACATCTATCACGGTATCGAGGTTAAAGATCCCTACAGATGGTTAGAAGACCCTAATACAGAAGAAACTCAAGCATGGATCGAGGCACAAAATAAGATTACTTTTGCTTATTTAGACAATATTCCCGAACGCGAAACCATTAAAAATCGCGTCACTCAACTTTGGAATTATGAAAAATATGGAACGCCTTGGAAACAAGGCGATCGCTATTTTTATTCTAAGAATGACGGGCTACAAAATCAAAATGTTATCTATACTCTCAAAAATTTAGAAGACGAACCCGAAGTTTTACTCGATCCCAATCAATTTTCCGAGGATGGCACGATCGCATTATCTAGTCTTTCCATTAGCGAAGATGGTCGCTTCGTCGCCTACAGTATCTCGCGATCGGGATCGGATTGGCAAGAGTGGAAAGTTAAAGATATCGATACGAAAGAAGACTTAAGCGATCTAATCAAATGGAGTAAATTTTCCGGTGCTTGGTGGACTCATGATTGCCAAGGATTTTTCTACAGTGGCTATGACAAACCGGATGAAAAAACTAAATTTGAGGACGTTAACTATTATCAAAAACTCTACTATCATCATTTGGGAACGGAACAATCTGAGGATATTCTCATCTATCATCGCCCCGATCGCAAAGAATGGGGATTTAGTTGTGAGGTGACGGATGACGGGGCTTATTTGATTATTTACGTCCGTTTGGGAACGGATCCTCGCAAGTTAATTTTTTATAAAGATTTACAGGCTGAAAATAGCGAAGTTATTGAACTGATTGATGAATTTAAGGCGAATTATAGTTTTGTTGATAATGATGGCTCTCTCTTTTGGTTGTTGACCGATCTCGATGCACCTCGAAAGCGATTAATAGCGATCGATATCGAGCATCCAGAACCCGAAAACTGGCGAGAAATCATTCCAGAAAGTGCGGAAACTTTACGAGATGCGAGTGTTTTGGGCGATCGCTTTGTTGTCAACTATCTCCAAGATGCTTACACCGCCCTGAAAATCTTTACTCTGGAAGGGGAATTTATTCGAGAAGTTGAGTTACCCGGAATTGGTTCTGCGGCAGGGTTTAACGGCAAGCGGAACGAAACAGAAACCTTTTACGCTTTTACCAGTTTTACAACCCCGACAACGATCTATCATTACGATATGATAACGGGCAAAAGCACGCTTTTTCGTCAGCCCAATGTTGATTTCGACCCCACACAGTATATTGTCGAACAAGTCTTTTATCCGAGCAAAGATGGCACGAAAGTTCCCATGTTCTTGGTTTATAAAGCCGGAATAAAGAAAGATGGGAATAATCCAACCTATTTATATGGTTATGGAGGCTTTAATGTTTCTCTCTCGCCTGTTTTTTCAGTTTCCAATCTGACTTGGATGGAAAGAGGAGGAATTTATGCCGTTCCTAACTTGCGGGGAGGTGGCGAATATGGCGAAACATGGCATCAAGCGGGGATGAAATTAAACAAGCAAAATGTTTTTGATGACTTCATCGCCGCCGCAGGATGGTTAATTGAAAATCAATATACTTCAACGCCAAAACTCGCGATTGGAGGAGGAAGTAATGGGGGTTTATTAGTTGGGGCTTGCATGACTCAACGTCCGGATTTATTTGCGGCGGCATTACCGGCAGTGGGAGTTATGGATATGTTGCGCTTCCCTCAATTTACCATCGGTTGGGCGTGGTGTTCGGATTATGGTTCGCCGGAAGATGAAGCGGAGTTTAAGGCATTATACGCTTATTCTCCCCTGCACAATTTAAAACCGGGAACGGATTATCCCTCGACTTTAGTGATCACAGCCGATCGCGACGATCGCGTCGTTCCCGCCCATAGTTTCAAGTATGCCGCTACGTTGCAGGAATGTCACGCTGGCGATCGCCCAGTACTCATTCGCATCGAAACCAAAGCGGGACACGGTGCGGGAAAACCGACGGCGAAAATTATTGAAGAGATTAGCGATCGCTGGGCTTTTTTAACGGCAGCTTTGGGATGATAGAAAGGCGATCGCGCTTCTTTTTCATTTTAACTCTGTCGCGATCGCCGTCAGTTTTGTTTGAATTTCATTGAGTTGATAATCCAAAGATTCCCATTCTATCTCTCCTTTTTCCGATTGTTTTTCTAGGGATTGAAGTGTTTCCTCTAAACCCATTAACCGTTTTAACAGGGATAGTTTTAAGCTATTTTCATGAGGACTATTAAATACCTCGTTTTGCAAATTTTGCAAGCGCAATAATAAATCTACGGGTTTTGCCTTGATTTGGCTTTGTTTTTCCGATCGCGCAATGCCATCCTGTAACTCTTGAAAATCCCGTTTCCACGTCCAAATCAGCGCTTGTAAATCCTTGACGGTATAGGAAGATTTACCCTGACAGGCAACAACGAGGCGATCGAGTTGCCCCTGAACTTTGGTTAAAATAAAGGAGAGATCGAATTGCTTTGCTTTCTCATTCAATCCCGTTTCTGCCATACCCTCGCGAAATTCCTTGCAGCGATCGCCCATCTCGTCAATCTTTTGAGTTAGAACAATAATCCCTTGAATCGATCGCTCTTCTAAACTCTTACCCTGTAATTCGGCAAGGGTGCGAGAAAATGATTCAAAGGAATTCAGGAGCGGCTCTAAAAGATCGTTCATTTAAACGGGAAAAAGACTATAATCGCCATTGTACCCAAACTGCGATCGCTCCGACTTCTTTTTTCTCTCAATTCATCTAGCGATTATGGAACTCGATTATATTGGCTCTGGATTTGGCGATCCTTTAAATGTGAATCCTCAAGGCGGATTGCAACTCTCCTCGAGCGAGCGAAATCTAGAAGAATCTATTTATATCATCCTGCGAACAAACATAGGAGAGCGCGTCTATCGCCCCGATTTTGGCTCTCGTCTGGCGGAATTAGTCTTTGAACCCCTTAATATCGATACCTTGTTGAAAATTCGGCTGTACGTGGAAGAAGCGATCGAACGATGGGAACCTCGCATTATCCTGCAAAATGTGAGCGTCGAACCCGATCCCGTGAGAGGGTTGGTCGAGATTAGCATCGTTTATCTCCCCAAAAATAGCCTAGAACCCCGTAGTTTGGTTTATCCTTTTTATTTACAGGGCGATCGCGATCCCGAAGTCCTCGAAGGAGAACTCTTAGATTATTAGCAGCCAGCTATCGCGCAAAGGAAATGCGACCTTGAATAGTAATTTTGATGAGGAACAACTGAAGAAGCTCCTCAAAACCCTCCCCAAACCCGATTTAGACGACCGTAAATTTGAAGATCTCGTCGCCGAGTGCATTCTGCGAATTCCTCGCTATTGTCCCGAATGGACGAATCACAATCCCGGCGATCCCGGCATTACCCTGATCGAACTCTTTGCTTGGCTGACGGATCAGGTCTTACTCCGCTTCAATCAAGTTCCGCTTAGAAATTACATCACTTTTCTGGAACTTTTGGGGATTTCCCTCGACCCTCCCAAAGCAGCCTCCGTCGAACTAACCTTTTATCTCTCCAAAGAACAAAATCGCCGCATTATCGTGGAAGAACGGACGGAAGTGGCGACAGTTCGTACAGAAACCAACCCCGCTATTGTTTTTACCACCGATCGAGAACTGGCGATCGCGCCTCCAGCCCTCAAATACTTCTTAGTTGCTGACAATAGTGCGGTTCAACCCGCCGATGCCAGTCCCAACAACCCTTTGGCAGCTTTATATATTGGCGAACGCGCTCCCAACGCCGAACAATGGGAAAATTTTCCCGCAGAAATTGAATTATTCCCGAATGTGATTTTTGGGAACTGTTTCTATTTGGTTTTAGGAGAAAACTTGGCAGAAGGGGATCGAGAAAGAAAAGAACCCCTCGGGGGTCACGTTCTCGCCCTCACGTTTAAAGGACAAGCCGCAACAGGAACGGGAATCGATCCTAAAAATCCCCCCTTGCATTGGGAAGCATGGAACGGCAAAACTTGGCAAAGAGATATTTTGCGCCAATCCCAAGACGATCGCACTCAAGGATTTAGCTTTCGCGATGCAGAAGACGCGGGCATCAATCCCGTAACCGAGGGGGCTGATGTTGTCTTGCATCTTCCCCAACAATGGCCCGAAACCAGTTTGGGAACTCGATATAATGGGCATTGGCTGCGGTGCGTTTACGATCCCGATGAGGAAAATTATCAAACCAATCAATATAATGCCTCTCCTAGAATTCGCGGGCTGAAAGTTCGATCCGTTGGAGCCGCCGTTACTGCGAGCGAATGCGTGCGAGTTGAGAATGAATTGTTGGGTGTGAGTGACGGCAAACCCGGACAGCGCTTTTATTTACAAGGTACTCCCGTCCTGCAATGCGATCGCGATAAAGGTGAATACATCCAAGTTCGCCTGCCCGATGGGGAAATGCAGCCTTGGGAAGAAGTGCCGGATTTTGGGGATTCCAACTATCGCAGCCCCCACTATCTCCTGAACTTGCAGGAAGGGGAAGTGCAATTCGGCCCTCTCATTCGCGAACCCGGACGCATTCAACGACAAACCCAAGAACGCATCTACCGCCAACCCGGGGGACGTTTGGCTTTGCGGGGTCAAGAGCAAACAATTGATACGACGAGTTCCGCCCTTCCCCCCGGAGAATATGAAAATACCGCCCTCGAATGGCAATACGGGCGCATTCCTCCCCGAGGAGCAGAAATTTATATGCGAGCCTATCGCACCGGAGGAGGAAAGCGAGGAAACGTGCAACCCCAAAAACTGACCGTGATGAAATCTGCAATTCCCTATGTTAAAAGCGTGACTAACTACAAAGCCGCATGGGGTGGCGAAGATGCTCAATCTTTAGAACAGGCGATCGTCGGCATTCCCAAACTCCTGCGCACCCGAGAATCTGCCGTTACGCCAGAGGATTTCGAGCGGGTTGCGAGGGATTGTGGGGGCGTGGTGCGCGCCCACTGCGTCAGCGATCGCCATGAAGGAGGAACCGTTTTTCTCTTAATCGTTCCCCATCCCGATCCCCTGCTGAGCGTCGATCGCCTCGATTTTTCCGGGGGGATGAGTCCCGATCGCTTTGCCCTCAGCGAGGGACACAAAGAAAAAATTGTCGAGTATATGCGCGATCGCAAGCCCCTCGGCATTCAAGTCCGCCTCGAAACGCCTCAATATGTGGGAGTAAAGGTCAAAGCCGAAATTGTTCTCGAAGGGGCGATCGTGCAAGAATTAGCCAATCTCGAACCTTTGGCGCAGGAAAAACGAAGAGAACAACTAAAAGCACAACTGTGCGAGCGTCTCTATCGCTTTCTCAATCCCCTGACGGGTGGATCGGCAGGAGAAGGATGGCCTCAAGGATCTCCTGTATACGAATCGGATATTATTACTTGGTGCCAGCAAATGTCCGGGATACGGGTGGGCAAGTTACAACTGTTTAGCATTCGCCTATACGATACTTGGACGGTAGAACCCGCCGACGGCAAAATCAATCTCGATCGCTGGAGTATTTTTTGTTCTTGGCGAGACACAAATCGGGAGCGCGATCGCTTCGGCCATGAAATTCAGTTCGTTAATTAAGACAGAATGTCCCTCACTCCGACCAATCCCAGCGTTATCTTTAAAATTACTTCTCTCAAGCCGACGGAAGCGATCGATTTAGCTAGAGGAGAAATTTCTGGTTTGGGACGGCGAGATATCATCCGTAGCAATTTCGCGCAAAATGACAATCTCCTGCTCTATCCCGGCGAACCGAGCAACATTTTAGTGCGTGTCGAAAATAATTGGAAATCTTCCTTAAATTTGGAGTTTAAACTAGATGGAGACTTTCCCGATCGCTTAACGATTAACAAACAATCTCCCCAAGATTGGCAACTGCCCGACAATTTAGACGATCTACAGCCCGGAACACAGATTCAACGCACCCTCTCGTTGTTTATTCCGGGGGATTTCTTTGAAAACCAACTTGCCATCGATCGCGATCGAACCTATCTGCAACTCAATTATTCTCTCTATTTTCGTCTTTATCTCAAAAAGACTGAGCAAACCGAAAAAAAATTGGTTGGCGAAGAGGTACTTTCTCTGTTTATTCGTCCCCCCAGTTCTTATCTTAATTTTCTGCCCGCTTTTTACGGCGAGCGGGATTTTATGGGGCGCTTTCTCAGTATCTTTGAAGAAGCCTTCGACCCCATCGTACAGACCACAGAAACCCTCTGGGCTTATCTCGATCCCCTCACTGCTCCCAAATCCCTCTTACCCTTTATTGCCAAGTGGGTCGAATGGCCTCTCGATCCCCGGTGGAATGAAAAACAACAACGCCGTCTGCTGCGCAATGCCATGAAGTTATACCGTTGGCGGGGAACCCGTCAAGGGTTGCGCTGGCTGCTGGAAATTTATACGGGCTTAAATGGGGAGAATATTACGATTGAAGATGGCTCGAGTCAAAATTTTGTCGTGGGAGGGGTATGGTTGGGACCCGATAACGCCCTTGGTGGCGGCAAGTCCCATCATATTCAAGTTGTATTGCGCCCTCAGACAGGCGATCGCCTGTCTGAGGATTTAATTCGCGAAATTATCGAATGCGAAAAACCTGCCTTTTGTACTTACGAACTCCACATACAAACCCGTTAGCGATCGCTCTGGCGGCGGCAGAGTTTGTTAAAATGACCGCTCGAGGCGATTACAGTATTACAGGATACTCGTTCTGTAAAAAGTTGAGGGGCGCGTTTGCGAAGTGTTGCTTTGGCAATATTTCGGGTTTGACTCAAACTTCTAGCACGCGCGAGAAAAGGAGTAGCGAGTACAAGAAAGAGGGACATCGCAATAACAAAAGATTTCGAGGTCATCGATTTGGGTCTCCACAGGAAATCGTGGTTAAATTACTGTATCGTTGTCGATTTTCATCGATCTGTGTAGATGCTCCTTAATTTCTTCTGTTCAACTATCAGAAAATCGGGAAAAAGTTGCGCAGATGGACGGAACAGGTAAAACCAAATGAGTTGTAAATCTATGGAACAAGCATCCTGCTTGTTTCTCTTCACTAAACACGGGCAAGATGCCCGTTCCATGGTGAATTCCGAGATGTTTTGAGGATTCCATCCTTAACTGCAACTCAAATGAACTTGCTATAGAAAATAGCCAAAACCAAATACTTTATTGTTTGCTCGTAAAACTTAATGACGCAAAGCAATTCAGTTTTGTTTCTCGCTCTTGGAACTACAGCAGATACGGAATTGATTCCCGATACGGTGCGACAATTGCTAGGAATCGATCGCGATGACTGAATGATGATGACTGGGTTATTACGTTTTTAATTAAGATTTATGATATATGCGTTCAATCTTTATCTGTTCGTTCTTTATCCCGTTCGTTCGCTAATTCCTTCAATATTCCCAGTAGATCTTTCTGCATTTGTGCGAAATCTTTTTGTAAGGACATGACCTCTTTCGCAATCGTTTCCATTTGGCGGCACGTTTCTTGTTGATAGCGATCGCTCTTCTGCAAAATGGTATTAATAATATTGCGAAATTCCTTGAGAATTGTTTGTTTCTCATACATGATTTGCGTCATGGACATTTGCCCCGACTGCAATTTATCCAATGTCCCGATCAAGTCGGAAATTGCCTTTGTATTGGCTTGAATTAATTCAAGTTCGGTTTTTTGATCGTCTTGAAACTTATTCGCCAACGCCGCGATCGCCCGACCATTGGATTCTTGTAATTGTTCGTTGACTTTGCGCGTTTGTTCTAATTTTTCAGTTAAAGCCGTTAAAACCCAACGTATCGAATCGGCGGGTGGATCGGCGATCGTGGGATTTTGGTCTTCCTCTGAATGGCTCATGAAGCTGGGAAAGTAGGATATCTCTCTAGTGTATCACCGTCAGAAGCGATCGAGCGTCAAAAAAAGAGGGAAG
Source organism: Cyanobacteria bacterium P01_E01_bin.42 (assembly GCA_039194995.1). Lineage (GTDB taxonomy): Bacteria > Cyanobacteriota > Cyanobacteriia > Cyanobacteriales > Spirulinaceae > CCY15215. The sequence goes on from JBCCVR010000086.1 coordinate 21,796, forward strand.
TCATTCCCCCCTTCTACTCTTTACGCTTTACCTGATTTACTTACTCGTCATTGTCCAAACTCCATCCCAATCTTCTTTTGGAGGATTGTTAATAAAGTGATGACACCGATCCATATGTAAGCGAGCGGCTTTATCCTTAGAATCGAGTTCGAGGATTGTCGCAAAGTAATTGTGAGCCAAGCCAAAATTTCGATTCAAATAGACTTCTCGTCCCTTTTGATAGAGTTCGACGATGAGTTTTTTGTTGGCAATGATTTGCTCTTGCTTGGCTTCGATCGCCTGTTGCTTGGCGGTAATTTCTACAGCTTTATCGGGATACTGTCCTTTTTCTTCCTCGAGTGCTTCCTTTTCAATTTGAAGCGCTGAGGTAATGTGCTTCATTGCATTCTGTTTGGTATCATCTGCATCTTTACCATTTCTGGCAATCAATTCGTAAACGGCAACGGGTTGAGTTTTCCCTTTAACGCGAATACAGTCGAGTTCTCGTACGATTAGCTCTTCTTCGCATTTGCGATAGGTGTTCTCGCTAATGACCAAATCGCAACCATATTGTTTGCTTGCCCCTTCTAAACGAGAACTCAAGTTAACGCCGTCGCCGATCGCAGTAAATTCCATTCGCTTGCTCGAACCAATATTACCGCTAATCACGGCATCGGAGTTAATCCCAATCCCGATCTTGATCTCTTGTTTCTGCTCTCGCTTGCGTTGGTGATTGAAGCGAGCGAGACGTACCCGCATATCTAAAGCCGATTCTACTGACTTGAGGGCATGATCTGGGAGTTCGTTGGGGGTTCCGAAGACCGCCATCATCGCATCGCCGATATACTTATCAAGAATTCCCTTATGCTCGAAAACCGAATCCACCATGCTTTCAAAATACTGGTTCAACATTTCCACCACTTCTTCAGCTTGGAGTTTTTCAGTGAGGGAAGTGTAACTGCGAATATCGGAGAAGAGTACCGAAACTTCTTTCTTATCTCCCCCCATTTTCAGTTCGCCACCGCTATCGAGCAATTGTTCCGCCAATTCTTGGTTCATATAGCGGTACATGGTACTCTTGAGGCGTTTTTCGTCGCTGATGTCATCCATGACCACCAGTGCGCCGTAAACGTTGCTCGAATCCGCCGTATCGGAGATCGAATTAATAGATAAATTAACGCTATGTTCTTCCCCGGCTGCTGAAATAATAACCTTATCAGGATAGTACTGTTCTTGGTCTTTTTCCTCGTTAGGATGTAGGGCACGATAAAACCATTCGGAAAACTCGCCTTTTTTGGCCACATCGCTCTTATCGGTCACATCTTTGCCTTTAATTTCCACCAACTCGCTCATGATTTTGCCTTCAATGGGATTGCTATCGTCAAATCCGAGCAACTCCTTGGCTTTTTCATTGGCAGCCAGAATCACACCCTTTTTATCGGTAGAAATGACCCCGTTGGTCAAACTCCGCAGCATATCGCGCTGCATTTGTTCTTGTTGCTGTACCTTGGCGAACAGCGTGGCATTTTGCAGGGCAACTCCTGCTTGGATGTTAAATGCCTTCATAAACTCCTGATCGCTGCGATTGAAGCTCGCTTTCCATTTCTCTGGCGCTTCGGGCCAAGTAGAGGGATCGTAGTCGTCGTGCTCTCCTTGCTTGAGCTTATTCACCAACTGAGTTACGCCAATCAGTTCATTATCCGAGTTATAGACGGGCATACAAAGCATGCTGCAAGTCCGATACCCGTTGTTGGGGTCAAATTTTTTGGAAGTCTCCGAGTCGGGATGATTGTATAGGTCAAAACCGATGTTTAAAATCTCACCGCTTGCCGCCACCTGTCCGGCAAAACCGACCCCTACGGGAACTCGTAATTCCTTGAGATTACCATCGGGAAGGGGAATTTTTGTCCAAAGGTCGTTTTTATCACGATCGATGAGCCAAAGGGTGCTGCGATCGGCGTTCATGAGTTTTTTCGCCGCGTCCATCACCGTTTTCAGGGTGGTGTCTAAATCCAAATTCCCTTTACTCAAGGAGTTAGTGGCTTCAATTAAAGCATTCGCCGCTCGTTGTTTCTGGGTGGCTTTGTAGAACGATCGCGAGGACTCGAGAATGAGGCGAATGGAGGGAGCAAAGTTGTAGAAAACATCTAGATCGTCATCGGTAAAACCTTTGTGGGAAATGCGCTCGGCTAGGGAATCATTGGGATTGTAATTTGGGTCTAACTTGTTAATTAATTGGACGACAGCCACTAATTCTGCATCTTCTCCTTCTTCAGCCTCCTTAAGGAGGGGCAAGGCTAGCATGGAATAGGTTCGATATTTATTCTTCTGATCGAATTGTTTGGCGGCGGCCGATCGCGGATCGTCGTAAAAATCGTAGGGAATATTAATAACTTGTTTGAACTGTGCCACTTCTCCGGCAATTCCTTGTCCCACGGGAATGCGAATCTCGATAGGTTTCCCATCGCTACCTTTGGCCACAATCGACCAAAGTTCGTCTTGGTCGTCGTCGAGCAAGTAAATCGTCGTGCGATCGGCCCCCAACAATTCCCCGGTTTTCAGGGTAATCGATCGCAACATTTCATCGAGAATGGCATCAAACCCCTCGCTGTCCAGAACGCTATCGAGTAACGATAGGGTTTGGTTGACAACTTTGAGTTTGTCTTCAACATCTACAACAACTTTTTGGAACGACTCCTTATTCAAGGGGGCGAGGAAGCTGGAGAATGTTCCTTTGGCTGAAACGAGGGCGCTAGAAGAACCATTACTCCCTGCTGATTTGGGACTTGCGCCATTTTGCTCTCCACCATCAGGGGCAACACTGACATCAATGGTCTGCCCGGTGTGTTCTAGTACAGTTGGTTTAGGAGATGCAGCAGTCATATTCGTTATTGTTTTATAGAGTTGGAAATATTTAAGGATCTAAGCAGAGCCGGATGAACTTGAAGCCGTTTTGAATGTATTTTAGCGATTAAACTTCTGACGAGCGCAATTTTGCCTCGATAATAGCAATTTTTCCCCAGTTTACTGCGAGGATTGAGTTTGTGCATTAACGGAATCTTAATAAATCTTTATCATTTTGGTTATTGGTTAATTGGTTGTTTGCTACTCTCCCCCTTCTTTTCCCTCCTCATTAAGGGAGGTTAGAGGGGATCTATCCTCTTGGAATTTGGGTCGGAGGTTTGTCATGAGTTGTCGCTCTGTCGGCGATTTGCTCCTCGCTCTAGCAAGGACTCAGCAAAAGCGGCCGCTTCTCGGGCGGAGTGACCGCCGGCGAGTTGCGCGAGTTCGTCTCGGCGACTGTTCCGGTCTTGTAAGGGAGTGACGCGCACGAGAGTCCGGGATTCGCTCTCCGATACGGCTAGTTTAGCTTTATCTTTCCCATTTTTCTCTGAAGAAAGCGTATCGATGGAGGATTTTTCCACGCGTTTGGCAACGCGGAAATGGCGATCGGCAAGGGCGGCAATGAGGGGTTGGTGGGTAACGCAGAGAATTTGGTGAGGGGTACTCAGTTGATGAAGTTTTTCCGCGATCGCTTCGGCGACTTTCCCGGAAACCCCCGCATCGATTTCATCAAATATTAAGGTTTTCTGACTTTGGGTCTGGGTTTCAGCGGGAGAGAAACAGGCTTTGAGGGCGAGGAGAAAGCGGCTCATTTCGCCGCCCGAGGCGGTTTCGGAAAGGGGATGCAGGGGTTCGCCCGGGTTGGGAGAGAAGTAAAATTCCACGCGATCGCCCCCCGTCGCGGTGGGAGTTACCGGGGTCACGCGACATTCAAAGCGCACTTTATCCATTGCAAGGGGTTTAAGTTCCCCAATCAGTTCGCGAGCGAGTTTTCCTGCGGCAGTTTTACGGTATTGAGTGAGGGTTTCGCAAGCGGTAATGAGTTCTTGCTGGCGTTTTTGATAATTTTGTTCTAAATTTTCAAGAGACTGTCCGCGATCGGTGAGTTGGTGGAGTTCGGCTTGCAGGTTTTCGGAATAGGCGATCGCATCTTTGAGGTCGGGCCCGTATTTGCGGCAAATTTGTTTGAGGGTACGGATGCGTTCTTCTACTTCTTCCAGGCGTTGGGGGTCCGACTCCAAACCATCTCCATAACTACTAATTTGCTGTCCGGCTTCGACAACTTGAGCCACAGCACTGCGAACCATATCGAGAATCGATTCGAGTTGCGGATCGTAGTCGAGCATTTCTTCGAGCAGGCTTTCCGCTTTCCCCAAGCGATCCGCGATCGCATCTTCATTGTCGCTTTGATAGAGAAGTTGATAGGTTTTATAACTGAGATCCTGTAAATCCACGACATGAGAGAGGCGATCGCGTTCTTGTTCGAGATTGTCCAGTTCTTCGGGATTCCCCAATTCCGCAGTTTCGAGATCCTGCATCTGAAATTTCAGCCAATCAATGCGCTGTAAGCGTTCTTGTTCCGATTTCTGGCGCTGTTCTAGGGCATCTCTGGCAGTCTTGGCAGCTTCGTAACGCTTGGCAACCTGCTCTCGGGCGGGAAGAAGGGTTTCCCCTCCGTAAGCGTCTAATAACTCCCTTTGACGGTTGGGATTGAACAATTGTACCGTTTGTCCTTGGGCGGTAATTTCCACGAGGCGATCGCGCAGTCGGGCGATCGCGGTACGGTTGACCAATACCCCGTTAATGCGGGAACGAGAGCGAAAATTCTTGGCAGTGACAGCCAATTCTCGGGTGCAAATGACGCAACCTTCCTCGATAGGTTCGATTTCTTGTTCCCTCAGCCATTCGGCGATCGCCTCGTTAAGTAAAAATGTTCCTTCTACCACCGCTTTTTGACTACCCGTGCGGATGAAACGGCGATCGATTTTTCCCCCCAAGGTCGCATCAATGGCATCGAGAATAATCGATTTTCCCGCTCCCGTTTCCCCCGTCAACACGTTTAAACCCTTTCCGAACTCCAATTCAAGGCGATCGACGAGGGCAAAGTTTTCAATTCTGAGGGAAAGTAGCATTGATTAATGGAGAGTAGGGATTAAGGAATAACCAACACTGCAACAAAGCGACTACTGAACTTGTCGAAGTACAATACAAACAACCAATAACCAATAACCAACAACTCAGTTAATCTTTAAAATAGGGCGTGCGGTTTTCGGATTGGAAATAGGGAACTTGGTCTGTTGCGCTGGTTTGAGATTGCATTTCCGCTTCATCAGTTTCAGAGAGTTGGCGGGGAATAGTAATCTTTACTTCAGTACCTTCTCCCTCGCAACTCTCGATCTGGATTTTACCGCGATGCTGACCGGAAATAATATCATTACAGATAGATAAACCCAACCCTGTCCCTTCTCCTGTCGGTTTGGTGGTAAAAAAGGGATTAAAAATTCTGTCTTGAATCTCCCTCGATATACCGTTTCCATTGTCACGAACGATAATTTCTACTTCTGAATCTTTATTTCGGGTCGTCACGCTAACTTCAGGGATGAATTCTTCTCGGTCGGAGGTCATGGCTTTATTCCGAGCGGCATAACAGGCATTATCGACTACATTGATGATCGCTCGTCCTAAATCTGCCGCCGCGATGACAATTTCGCCAATGGATTCGTCGTACTCGGTTTTCAATTCCACATTAAAGCTGGCATCTTTAGCAAGCAGGCTGTGATGGGCGAGTTGCATAGCTTCAGCGACGACAAAGTTGAGATCTCCGAGTTGGGATTTACTATTACCCGTGCGAGCGTGCATGAGCATGCTGGTGATAATACTATCAGCGCGCTTGCCTTGTTGGTGAATTTCGCTAACGTTGCGCTTAAGGTATTCGAGAGACTCGTTGAGAAATTCGACGCTTTCTGAGTCCAGCTTTTCCTTTTGGCGATCGATCTCTTCAACGAGATCTTGAGTAAGATCCTCGGAAAGACTGGCAAGGCTGTTGACGAAGTTGAGGGGGTTGCGGATCTCGTGGGCAATGCCTGCGGTTAAGGAGCCAAGAGAGGCGAGTTTTTCTTGGGCGACAATTTGTTTTTGGGCAGTTCGCAGTTCTTTGAGGGTGTCTTCGAGTTGGGCGTTTTTCTCACTCAGTTGTTGAGTGCGCTGTTCGACTTTGCTCTCGAGGGTGCGGGAATATTCTTCAAGTTGGGTATAGAGTCGGGCGTTATCGACAGAGATAGAGATTTGGGAAGCAAGGAGATTGATGACTTTCAGGCGATCTTGAGTAAAAGCTCCCGGAACTTCATTATTTTCCAGATAGAGAATGGCAGTAAGTTTGTTTTGGTGAATGAGGGGAACGCAAAGAATGGATTTGGGGTGTTGTTCTTGGATGTAAGAATCTGCACTAAAAGTTCCGTCGATAGTTGCATCATGAAGAACAAGATTTTGTTTGGTTTGTTCAACGTAGTTGAGTAGAGAAAGAGGAAAAGCACGACGAGAAGTCGGAATGATTTCCACGTTAACTTGAGTCTCTTCCGTTGTTTGTTGTTGGTCTTCTGATGGTTCTTGTAGCTGCGTCTGGCCGATTTGTCCTTTGGCTTCAACGATCCATTCTTTTTCTTGTTTGGTGAGGAACAACCCCATTGTTGCTCCAGCGTTTTCGATGGAGATTTGCAGAAGTTTTTCTAGCAGGTTTTCAACGACAAGTTCGCCACTGAGAGCGAGAGAGGCTTTGAAGACGGTGTTGAGGTCGAGGATTTGACTGGCAACGCCAGTGGTGGAGTGGGTTGTTGTGCCAAGTGTAGAGGTGATAGAAGTGCTGGTAGTGGTTGCCGTAATTTGACTGCCCAAAGTGGACTCTTGAACGGAACGAGAAATCAGATCGGGATGGCGTTGGTCGAGGTCTTTGACTTTCGCTTTCGCTCCCCAGCGAATGTAGCCGTAGTATGCATCGGTCATATAGACTTTAGCAATATTTTTTCGACCCAAGGTGTTGTAATATTCGGCGGCAAGTTCGTTGGCAAGTGCTTCTTCTTGGATGTAACCGTTGGCTTTTGCACCAGCTATGGCGCGATCGTAAAGTGGGGCAGCCTCATTCGCACTACCCAAAATACGATATTTTTCCGCTTCTACAAGATCGTATTTGTGTTGGAAATTCATGGGCGCATGATATGCCCATTTTTTCATGAGCTTTTGGTGGGCGGTAACCTTTTTCAGATATTGCTTTTTCTGACGTTTGTTGGCGTGGGAATAGTTGGCGAGAAGATTGAGAGAATAATAGAAGTTATATTGAGCGTTATCTATCATTCCTAAAATAAATTTTTCGTATTTCTCTGTAAGCTGAGAATTCTCTAGAGCAAAAGAGTAATTTTTGAATAAATAACCCAAAATAGATTTACTGAGATATATGTAGACAACCGAAGGATCTTGCTTTTCTTCTAGTATTGGTAGTTGTTGTTTCTCGTCAAAACTCTCTCCATCTAATATATAGGGATCTGTGGAATCA
>JBCCVR010000087.1:0-28999 GCA_039194995.1 Cyanobacteria bacterium P01_E01_bin.42
ACACCTTATCTTCTGTAAATCTGTAACAATCGCCATAGTAGGGAGAGCATTCGACAAATGAGGGAGGTGATCTCCTTCTTTGGGAGAAGAACTATTCAATTTGACGATCGCTTCCGATCGCGTTGTTCAATTAATTGACTAAATTGGGCAGGATCCACCTCACAATAAATATTGTCTGGTGGTTGCGTGTCGTCCGTTCCATTAGTGCTTGAAATGCAGTGCGATCGCTAATGAGTAACGACGCGATCGCTGCGTCATCCATCTTGAATATGCGTCCCTTAGCCTTCCGGGGGGCTTGCAGTGGAGCGAAGAAATATAAATTTTTGTAAATATCTTGACTTCTTGACTGAAATTGGTAACAATGAATACAGAAAGAAAAACAAATCGTTCATCTCTCCAGCAAGAATGCGAATGAATTGCAATGGAGAGACGGAAGTAGGGCAATATCCTGAAGGAACGCGCCTCGCTCAATACTTCTCAAAAGCACAGGAGGCGGCTATGAAACTGACTTATCGCGGCGTTACATACGACTACAACCCAACCCTTGTCAAAAGCATCGATACTGAAGTCGGCGGTAAATATCGGGGTTTAGAATGGCGTTTTCGCAATCGCAAAGCCCCAACCGCACAGAAACCGACTTTAGATTTGGTTTATCGCGGCGTTGCTTACACCCAAGGACAGGCAGCAGGACAAGAAGCCGTAAAAGCTCAACCCGCACCCGTTCCCAGCATTGGAGAACGCGCCCGCGCCCTCTTCTTGAACAAAGAACGCGAAGAACTCAACCGTCAAGAATCCATGTTGGTGCGTGCAGAAAAGCGAGTCGGTTTGGCTCATTAAGTTGCGATCGCCAAATTGCATCTTGACATTTTTCAAAAAAACGGTAACAATAAATACAGATAGAAAACCAATCGTTCATCTCTTCTTTGCAAAGTCAGGAAGAGACGGAAGTAGGGAAGTCACCCGAAGGAACGCGCCTCACTCAACACTTCAAAAAAAAGGAGGCGGCTATGAAACTTACCTATCGTGGCGTTACTTACAACTACAATCCGACTAATGTAGAAACCATTAATACTGAAGTTGGTGGCAAATATCGGGGTTTGGAATGGCGTTTTCGCAATCGTAAAGCGTCTACCGCTCAAAAACCGACTTTAGATTTGGTCTATCACGGCGTTGCTTACACCCAAGGACAGGAAGCAGAACAAGAAGCTGTAAAAGCAAAACCCTCACCCGTTCTCAGCATTGGAGAACGCGCCCGCGCCCTGTTCTTGAACAAAAAACGCGAAGAACTCAACCGTCAAGAATCCATGTTGGTGCGTGCAGAAGAACGAATCGTTCCCGGTATCGTACAACGCGCCCGCACTCTATTTTTGGATAAAGAGCGCGAAGCACTCAACCGTCAAGAATCTATGTTGGCACGTGCGGAAGAGCGAGTGGGTTTGGCGCACTAAGTCCTAAGTCTTCGCATAGATGCGATAAATAAATTGCAATAAATACCCTGTAATCAATCCTCCGTACTCGTGCGGGGGATTTTTCGGGTTTTTAAAAACTTTTAGGCTAAAACTTGCACCCAATCCTCATTTTCCGGCCAAATGGCAAAAGTCATCCCCGGATTGTAAATATTGACAAACATGGTTTGTCCATCGGGAGAGAAACAAACACCCGCCAACTCGCTGCCATTGTAGACATTTTCGGCAAAGCGATCGCACTGGCCATCCGCACTCACTTTCACCAAACCATTGACTCCCGGGCCATCTTCGCAAACAATCAAATCCCCCCAAGGAGCCATAATCAAATTATCGGGAAAGTTCATGATTTGGCGATCGTCGGGCTGGACGATGAGGGATATTTCTCCGCCATCTCGTGAAGAATTACCGGGAGTGTAGCGCCATATTTGGCCGCTTTGTGCCCTTCCACCACTGGTACAAGTAAAGTAAAATTGCCCGCGATCGTAACAAATTCCTTCTCCTCGGGCAAATTGTGCCGCACCTTTTGCAAATCCCTCGCGACGGATGGTATCAAAGGGAGGATCCACCTCATCAATTTTGACCCATTCCACTGCCATTGCAACATCGATGGGAAAATCTAATTGGGTCTTTACTTGGGGCAATTCTTTGATTTTTAAGGCTTCTAAAACGCCCCCTGCTTTTAGGTTTTCCGGTTCGTTGGGAATAAAGCGATAAAACAGTCCGTCGCCTCGATCTTCCGTCTGATAAATAATATTAGTTTGCGGATCGACTGCGATCGCCTCGTGGAAAAAACGCCCCATTGCAATTAAAGGCTCTGGCGAAACGGGTTCTTTGGCATGGATGGGAACCTCAAAATTATACCCGTGGGGTCGAGAAACGCGGATTTGAGGGTCATTAAAAATGTTGTCTGCGGGAGTCAACATATGCTCCTCGCAACTAATCCACGATCCCCAAGGCGTTACCCCTCCCGCACAATTTCGCACCGTCCCGGCAAGAGAAACAAAATGTTCCTTTAATTCCCGTTCTTGGCTCACAATTAAAGTCGTCGTTCCGCCCCTACATAAAGCATCGTATCTTTGGGATGAATTCGCCGCAACTTCGGTCGGATCGTTGGGCATTAATTCATGATTGCGAATGAGAGCAATATTGCCATCCGGCGTTGCAAATGCAGCCATCCCATCAAATCTTCCGGGGGTTAAACTGCCATCACTCATGCGATCGCCTTCCCGAGAAAGCAGGCGATAATTTAACCCTTTCGGCAGTGCCAACAGAGTCTCTCGATCGCCAGAACCCATCAATTTAGTCCCAACAACTGCGGCACCAAATAAAACTAAAAAATGTCGTCTCGATAAATGTTTCACCGATCGCTAAAGACTGATAACTGTTAACTGTTAAAGCGCTCCGGCGGCGGTGCGATCTAAAATTCCCGACCCCAAATAGGTGGTTAAATTAATCGTTTGCAGAACGGGTAAACCCTCCAAACCGTCGGGATAATCGATGACGCTAACCGCACCATTACCCTGCTTGATATTCCAGAAATTCTTGGGTTTGAGTCCCAATAAATAGCAGAGAATGACCTTATTAATCGCATCGTGGGCGGAAACTAAGCAGACTTTCGGTTCGCTGGCATTGGATTTAGTTTGTACGATTTTATTCCACGCTGCGATCGCTCGATCCCAAACCTGTTGTAAGTTTTCTCCTTCCGGCATTTGGACGGTTTCCGGGGAATCTTTCCACTGTTGCAATAACTCCCCAAATTCTGCCTTAATTTCGCTCTCCAGTTTGCCTTCCCAGAGACCGTGACCGATTTCTTTCAAAAGATCGTCTGATTCTAGGGGAACATTGGGATGGTGTTGAAGAATAATTTCTGCCGTTTCTTTTGGGCGCAATAAAGAACTCGTGACGGCAAAATCAATATGTACGTCTTTGAGATATTCGGCTGCCTTTCTGGCCTGTTCTTTCCCATTTTCATTGAGGGGAATATCCATCATGCCTTGGAAGCGAGACATCCGATTCCATTCCGTTTCCCCGTGACGAACTAATAGCAAACGCAGGGCGGGCAATTTAGGGGGACGTGCGGGAGGAAGAACGATGCCCATATGGGACACTTGATTGAGGGATTCTAACTGTACCGCATCGCCAAAATCGCCGCTAAAATTCAAAACATTAATGCAACAATTGGATTGTTGGATAGTGTGATAGCGTTCGGGAGGAATACCGATCGCGCTGAGAATCAAACAGCGGTTAATCCCGTTATGAGCGACAATGAGAATCGTTTGCCCTTGATGTTGGGCGATCGCTTCTTGCCAGAATTGTTGCGCTTGTTCGTAGAGAGAAAGCACGGGAAAATGGTCTTGTTCACCGTCAGGAGAAGACACCCGCATTTTAAATTCGTGGGGACGTTGTTTCCAACAGCGATAATCTTCGGGAAACTTTTCGATCGTTTCTTGCTTCCCTAATTTTTCCCATAAGGGGAGGTCGATTTCTTTGAGTTTTTCAGTGGTTTGAAGCGGGGGACACTCGGGCAGAAATTTTTGCACGATCCCGGCGGTTTGAGTAGCTCGTTGCAAAGGGCTGTGATAGACTGCGTCGAACTTTACACCCTGTAATGCCGCCCCGACTTTTTCTGCTTCTGCTTGTCCTTTCTCCGTTAGCACCGATTCGTCGCAACGGCCTTGGATTTTTTGTTGGGCGTTGTAGGAACTTTGTCCGTGACGCACGATAATCACCCGAGTAGTCAACCTTCCGTCCTCCAGTTTTTTCGAGTCTTACTCGCTTTCGCAAGTATTACTATAGGAATATTACACTAAAAAAGATTCTCCCCATTACTCATTCTTTGGCTCATTATGGCGATTCAAGAAGGTCGTTGGGATTGTCCGACTTGTGGAACGAGAGGGATTTTAGGGCGCTATCGGGAGTGTGACAATTGCGGCGCGCCCCGTCCTGAAGGCGTTCGCTTTTATCTCCCCGAAAATGCCCCCAATGTGACCAATACAGAACAATTGGCGATCGCCAGAGGTGGGGCGGATTGGATCTGCGAGTATTGCGGGAGTAGCAACCGCGCCCAAGAAGAAAACTGCATGGAATGCGGCGCGCCGAAAAGCAACGCGACGCAAGCGGTGAAGGAATACAGTATGGGGACTGTTCCTCGCAGTGCCGCGCCTCCCACGCCCTCGCGCCCTTCTAGGATTCCCGCGACAGTCCCGCGTTCTCATACGAGTCAGTCCCGAGGACAACGGAAAAGATTGGCAATTGTGGCGATCGCCGCTTCGGGAATTGTCGGATTAACTCTCTTTTTCACCCTACCCAGGACGGTGGAAGCGACGGTTTCGGGGTTGAATTGGGAGAGAAAGATAACGGTTGAAAGATTAACAACACAAACAAAATCGGATTGGTCTGTTCCGACAGCAGGGCTGTTTCATTGAAAAAAGAAAAATAAACGATGCACATCATGGGCAAGATGGCGAAGTCCTTTAGTAATAGAGCTAAAACCATGATGACGAAAGAGATTGAGAGCAATCGTTCGTAAAATGGCAAAATTGGCTGGGGCATATCCATCACATAAAGGTGCTTCATCTTCTTTCAAGATGACATCTTTAGGCCAATGCAACCGATTCTCAATGTGCCAGTGTTGGCGAATTTGTTGAGCAAATCCCGTCGCATCTAAGGTCAGGGAACTGATGTAAAAAACCGTTTCCTCGAAGGGCTCACCTCCTCGTGTTCCGGAACGTTCAACGCGAATAAGACTTTGAACTCCTATCCATTTCGGGTCAATGTCCTCTGTTGTTTTCAGCACTCTGACGGTTCTTTGACAATAGCGATCGCGTGTTTTTTCTTTTTGACAATCAATGCTCATCGGACAATTTTGCTCGAACTGGGTTTTGAGAGACTCAAACAGTTTGGGTTGATTGCCTTTAACAGCAATCAAGTAGTCATTGCCACTTTCAATGATTTGCTTGACGGTTTTTTTTGTGCGTGCAAAGCATCAAAACTGAAGCACACTCCCTTCAAATTCAAGGCTTCTAAGAGATTTTGCACCACAACAATTTCACTCTCATTGCCGTTGTGCATGGGTTGTACTCTCACTGCCACTCCTTGTTTGACGCTAAACGCCGACACTACACTGACAAAATCTTGATAAGATTTATCATAGTCTTTCACACTGGCTTTGATACTTTTCCCATCGACGGCTATTTGTTCTTGTGGGAACACTGACAATTCTTCGGTTGTCCACGTATTGAAGGCTTCCGTCAATTGGAGAAAGTCAATCCTTACCATTGCCCGTCGAATAGTTGAATAAGAAGGTAATCTCTCATGAGATAATTCCAGCAACTCCAACAAAACTTTTTGATGTCGTTCGGCAAAATCTCCCAAGGCTCGGTATCCCAAGCAGTTGCTCATTGTTCCCATGATGACCAATAAAAGGATGACCCACAAGGGATAGCGCGGTTGCGTTCGGTAGTCTGGCACTTGTTTGAGATAGTCGATTAGACTCATTCGTCTACTCCACACTCTATTGATTGTTTTCATTATCATTTTTCTCTGACCGATGAAACAGCCCTGCTGTTCCGACAGGGGGTCGCCTCCTCAGTCAGCAAGAGGAGATTCGCCGTTATGAAGATGTTATCGATGGCTATGAAACCAAAACTCGCCAAGTTTCCGAACAAGTCAAGGTGGGGACGGAAACCTATACTTGCGGTAAGCGAGATTTGGGAAATGGTTTTTTTGAGGATAAGAAATGCACCCGAAATGTTTATCAAACCAAGACCCGAACGGAAACGTATGAAGAACCCGTCTATCGTCAAGAACCCGTCTACGATACCTTATACACTTACGAGATCGATCGTTGGTTGCGCGATCGCGTAGAAGTTGCTTCGGGGGCAAACAAACAGCCTCACTGGCCGGAATTCGTGCTTAAAGCGGGAGAACGAGAAGGAAAGCGATCGCAAACCTATAAAGTCTTTTTCACTGGTAATAAAGGGAAAGATTATACGCTCAAACTCGATCCCGGTTTGTGGAATACTTTCGCCCCCGGAGAATCCCATGCCCTAAAAGTCAATCGCATGGGAATGGTAAAATTGGCAGAGCATGACTAGGAATATTCTCGATCATTGCGATCGCTCCCAAGTCCGTTGAATTTCACCGATAATCTCTGCACTGGGGGGCGCGATCGCCCGTAAATTTGGCTCGATTTCCGCACCGGGAACGTTATTCGCCCAAGGACTATCCTGGACTGCCTGTAAGTCAATGCCCCCAACGACGGGACGAAAACCGTATCCCACGAAGATTTTTTGTTGTTCGGGATCGGTTAAGTAAGCGATGAATTTCCGGGCAGCATCGGCTTTTTGTGAGCCAACATCTCGCCGCACGATCGCCGCCGTCGAAATCGTTTCTACTGTCGGATCGAAATAATAGATTTGATAGGGTTTGCTGTGACTCTGAGCCGCTTGTTGCCAGCGATAGAGGGCGATACTCTCATAAACCGTTGCCACATCTGCATCATTGGGACCGCGAGCGATAAACTCTTGTAATAATGTATCTGTCGATCGCGGCGGTTGATAGACGGATTTTTTCACTAAAGCGAACAAAGCCTGATTTTCGGGTGTATTAAAGTTAGCTGGGGTAAGTTGTCTACCGCCGGAATTTGCCTGCGTCCACAGACTTAAAGTGAGTTGTCCGCTATTGGAACGATTGGGATCCGTCGTGACAAAATCAAAACTTCCCCAATTTGCATTCCCGCCGATCGCCTGCCAGTTGCGCGGCTGCATGGCGGTTTCGAGGTTCGACCACTGAAAGCGACCGTCAGGAAAGAGTGCGTTTCCTCGTTCCGGCCAAGCAATGCCCACTAAAAGAGTTTTCGCGATGGGTTGGGGTGGATCGTAGAAGGGTTCGCTATTATTTTGAGTCCGCCAGCGATCGCCTAACTCCTGCAATAAAACCCCATTCGCAGGAATCAAAACGGTCGGTTGAAAATCATTATTCTCGTCGAGATAGCGATCGACCAATTCTTGAGAACCCTGAAATTTGAGTTCGATTTTAATATTGGGATGACGCTCTTCAAAACTCTGTTCTAGTGCTGCTAGGGGTTCTTGTAATTCGCTACCACTGACGACGTAAAGCGTTTGCTGCAACCCCGGTAAAGGCGCGTAAGCCACGGCAAGGGAAGCGGCAAGAATGCCCAGAGAAATCAGAGTTTTTGTCGTTTTACTATTCATAATCTCAAGATAGCAAAAGATCCAGATTTTCTTGAAAATCCGCTAATTCCGAACTGAGCGATCGCAATTCTTCCACGGCCTGATTATCATCTAAATTACTCGTTCGCAGGCGATTTTGTAATTGTTGTAAAACCCCTGCCGTATCGGTAATTAAGGTCTCTAAAGAGATGACCTGTGCTTGGCGAGCATCTTCCCCTTGTCGGGCGAGGGTAATATTATGTTGCAAGCTATCGGCTAATTGTTGCAATTGTTGGCGGGCAACACCAGAACTGCGAGTTTTTTTTACCTCCACTTCTCGCAATTGTTGCTGTAAATCCATCACGGAAAGAAGAGCATCACCACCGTACAAACGGCAGGAAAATTCATCGATTTTGCGGGGTAATTCCAAAGCGCGATCGCAAGCAAATTGAATCGCGGAAAGTAATTCTAAACCCCGCGTAGATAAAGAAAGTTTTTCCGATTCTTCTCGTAACGTCTCGGCTTTTTGGGCAATTAATTGGGCTTGCTGTCGGACTTGCTGTAATTCTCGTTCTAAAGCGGGATTTTGTAAACTAGGGTGTTGAGATTGCTTTTGTAAAATTGCAGATCCGCCAATTGTAACGACACCTGCAAGGGGAATAGCGATCGCATTAGGAACTCGTCCGATCCGTACCGCGATCGCTAGTATCGCGCCCCCTGCCAAGACTGCTAAAGGATAATGAAGCGGATTTAACATAACTGAATTAAGGCAGAATTTAGAATTAAGGCAGAGTTTAAAGATTGCGATCGCGACATCAAGCAACTTCCCTTCCATTATATAGAATAGAATAATACTCCGCAATTCAATCGCCATGAATGAAACAGAAACTCTTGCTCTATCTCAACGCGATCGCCAAACCATAACCGCCCGAGAAGTCGCCGATTATTTTCTTAGTATTGCCCGAGAAAGCGATCGCCCCATTAACATTTACAAATTGCAGAAATTGACCTACTATGCCCAAGCATGGTACTTAGGACTGTACGAACTCCCTCTCTTTGAGGAAGATTTCCAAGCCTGGGTTCACGGGCCAATTTTACCGGAGTTGTTCAAAATTAAACGAGATTGGCAACCCATTACGCAATTTTCACAAAAACCGAACTTCCCTCTAGATGTTCAAGAATTCTTAGAAGAAGTTTGGCAAGTTTACGGAGAACATAATAGTGAAGAGTTAGAACGAATGACTTGTTCGGAGTCACCTTGGCAAAACGTTCGTAAAAACTTACCCAGAGATGAACCCTGCCACAAAATTATTCCCAAAATTTCCTTACACCAATACTATTCCCGCCGTGCCGAAGAAGAAGAAGAACCAGATCAAGAAAGTTCGTACTAGCTATGTCAATGGTATAAGTTTTTCGTTCCAATATTTCCAAAACGACCATCCGAAATTTTCCATTCGCGATCGCGATTCTCGTTACCTCAATAAATTTTTGGAACGATTGCAAAGTCTCTCTCGACTCAGCGTCCAAGAAATTTTGAGCGATCGCAGTTCTGCTTTGCGCTGTCATCCGATTGTTTGGAATCAAACCACCGAACCTAATGGTTTTGGAATTCCTAATGAAGAACAGATCATAGACATTCCCTATCAATTTTCTCTATCTGCCAACGAATACGGGCGAGTCCACGGTTTCTTTATTGGCGATATTTTTTACATTGTCTGGCTCGATCCAGAGCATCTACTTTATCATTAATTTTAAACTAATTTTAAACAGGCTTTACTCCCCCAAATAGAGCGAGTTCAAAAATCTTGAAAAAACAATCTACATCAATAAAACCTATATTTTCCAGCCACTGACATTGCAGTTCCACGGGTGCTAAAATATTGGCATCTTTATCATCTCGATGATAAAACTCTCGAGCGAGTTCTTCTCTAGTTCGAGTATCATTTCGAGTCTGATGAAAACGATAGAGAGAGTCGATAAATAGTTCGTTGAATAATGTTTCTCCCCAAGGCGATCGCGAGGAAATATGCTCTAAGTTGAGAAATAATCCGCCCGGTTTCAAGAGAGCAAAAATATCGCGATAAATTCTTTGCTTATCCGGATCGCTTTGATGATGAATGGCAAAACCAGAGACGATCGCATCAAAATGAGCCAGATGAGATGTTTCCATTTCTGAGGTTAAGCGATCGCGCCAATTTTCCGAGCCAAAGTCTCCCGAAATAAATTTTAAATTGTTGGGAATTTCAGTAAAATTCTGCTGTGCTGCCTCGAGCATAGCGGGGGAGAAATCGAGAAAAATTCCTGTAGCGTGGGGATATTGTTGATGAAGCGATCGCCCCAAAATTCCATCGCCGCACCCGAGATCGAGAAAACTATCCAGTTTCGGTTGCGTTTGGGCAACAATTCGCAAAATAATATCAATTTGTTCGGCAGCTAAAGGAATCGATCCTCGTACTCCTTCGAGAAAAGTACGGGCGAGTTCTGGATTTTGCCAGACCGTATCTTGGCGAATAGAACTAGAAGTCATTGCGATCGAAAATAATAAGTATTATCGGATATATATAACTGTAACACGATCGCCAGAAGATTACAGAATTTATTGTTCATAATTTTTCTGTCGTTCGTAAAGAGAAAAATACAAGCCTTTCATCTTTAATAAATCCTCATGGGTTCCTTTCTCGACTAAAACACCTTTTTCCATCACCAAGATTAGATTTGCATCTTTTAATATATCAAAGCGATGGGCGATCGTGAAAACAGTTCGATTTTTTGCAAATTCTTGTAAATTTGTCAAGACTTGTTGTTCGGTTTCTGCATCTAGGGCGCTTGTTGCTTCATCTAAGATAACGATTGGTGCTTGGGAAAGAAACAAACGCGCCAGAGTAATGCGCTGTTTTTGCCCTCCTGAAAGTGCCGTTCCTCGCTCTCCGACATTGGTTTCATAGCCGTGAGGAAGTTCGCTGATAAAATCATGGGCGGCGGCTTTTCTGGCAGCTTCTACGACTTGTTCGGCGCTAATATCGGGATACCCAAAGGTAATATTTTCTAAGATAGACGCATTAAACAAAAAATCATCTTGTAAAACCACATTAATTTGCTGTCTCAAGGACGAAAGATCCGCACTCTTAACATCAAATCCATCGAGTAAAATTCGTCCCGATTCAACATTATACAATCGCTGTAAGAGTTTAGAGAGGGTACTTTTTCCCGATCCGCTCCTGCCGACAATCCCCACGAACATCCCGGGCTGTACAGTAAAAGAAATGCCGCGAATAATCGGCTCTTGTTCTTCCTTGTAGCGAAAAAAGACGCGATCGAAAACAACTTGCCCTCGCAACTTTGGCAGCACTAAACCCGATCCCGGTTCGGCTTCCGGGGCAACATTTAAAATATCGCCGATGCGGTCTACTGAAAGTAAAACTTGTTGCAGATTTTGCCACAGTTGCACGAGACGCAATAAAGGGGCCGTCACGCGCCCGGAAAGCATTTGAAAAGCAATCAGCATCCCAATGGTAAATTCGCTCCCTGGTTCGCGATTAATCACCAATTTTGCCCCAAACCAAAGGATTAATAATGTGGAAAGACTGGTGAAAAAACTGCCGATATTATTGCTAATATTAGATGTGGTGGAAGCTCGAAACCCCGTGCGAATGTAACGGGCAAATAATCCCTCCCAGCGATCGCGCGCCTGTCCTTCTGCTGCGTGTGCTTTGACTGCCCGTATTCCGGTAATGGTTTCCACTAAAAACGATTGAGAGTCGGCATTGCGATTAAAGGTTTCATTCAACCAATGGCGCAAAATTGGCGTAGAAAGCAGGGTTAAGAGAGCAAATAAGGGCAGGATAGCAAGGGCAACCCATGTAAGTTGCACGCTGTAATAAAACATCAACGCCAAATAAACCACGGCGAAAATGCTATCGAGAACAACGGTAAGCGCCGTTCCCGTGAGAAACTGGCGGATATTTTCTAACTCTTGTACCCTTGCCACTGTATCCCCCACGCGACGAGACTCGAAATAGGCGAGGGGAAGGCGCATGAGATGGCGGAAAACCTGCCCGGAAAGGGCGAGATCCAAACGACGGGCGGTATGGGTGAAAATATAGAGGCGCAAAATTCCTAAAATGGACTCAAATCCGGCGATCCCGAACATGGCGATCGCCATAACATCCAAGGTTGCCAGACTCTCTTGTACCATCACTTTATCGATAATAACTTGAGTAATAATCGGCGTTCCCAAGCCCAAAAGCTGTAAGGTAAAAGAAGCGAGGAGAACCTCTTGCAAAAGTCCCCGATAGCGCCAAACCGAGGGCAAAAACCAACTGAGATTAAAAGTTTCCTGTTTGCGAATGGGTTCGACTTGCCAAACCCGTCCTTTCCATCCCTCTACTAGCTGTTTGCGAGAAATCGGTTCGCAACAGAGGCGAGGATTCAAAGGATCGCCGATAATGGCTTTACTCCCCTTGATTTCATAAAGGACAATCCATCGTTGCGATCGCTCCCGATCGGATGGTTGCAATTGCTTGCGTCCCGCCCAAAAGACCTTATGGCGAATATCAAAGCGGCGATCGCTCTTAACATAGGGGGGTTGCCATTGCAACAATAGGGGGGGCGAGAGGCGCGATAAATCCCCCCAACGCACCTTTAAGCCCCGCAGTTGCAATCCCAACTTTTCCCCCGCATCGACGAGGTGATGGGGGCGATCGCCGCGTAACTGTCTTTGCACCCATTCCAATGCTGCCGGGGCGTTAAAATATTGCGCAACCATTGACAAACAAGCCGCCGCCGAGTTTTGACTGGAAATGAAAGGATATTTGGAATAGGGGGAAATATCTTGTTGAATCAGTCTGGGTTGTTTGCTGGGGGTGGGTTCGAGGGGAATGGCAGGGCGATCGCGCAAAATCTCTTGCACCCGTTCTAAAATCTCTCCTGCTTCGGCTTCCGATCCTTCCCAGAGAACCCCTTGGAGTGCTTTCACAATAGCGCCAGCATCCTTGATATCCTCAACTTCTGGGGTAATCGTCTTTTCAATTTCTGGGGTGGGTTGGCGGACGATTTCACTCGGTTTGGCGACGACAGGAAGGTTATCTCGTGGGGGATCTTGGGACGTTTCTCCGAGATAGCGAGCGGCGATCGCCTGCCAAAAATCCGCCAATTCCGGACTTTTATTCTGCCATAAGGCTGTATCCCAACACCATACCGTCACTTCTCCCGAAGCAACGGCTTTACAATCTTCTCCCAATGCTGGTAAATCTCCAAACCAGTCCCCCTCTTTGAGGGTAAATAAAGGCTGGGGCGGATCTTCTCGCCGCAAGCGAACTTTTCCAGAGAGGAGAAGATAAATCTGCCGATCTTCGCCGCTTTCCCAAATTTTCTCGCCAATGGTATATTCGCGAACGGTTAATCCTGCTTCGATGCGGTTCTGTTGCTGGCGATCGCACCAGCAAAAAGGGGGTTTTTCCCGGGCTATTCTGCCTCGATTTTGACTTTCAGCGCCCGAACTTTTTCCGCTAACCATTGCTCGAAAATCTCATTTTGCAGGGTTTCTTTAATTTGATTATCCTCGAGGGAGGCGGGCAAAAATTGCTCGACGCGGAAGATCAGCCAACGTTCTTCTAATTGTAGGGGTCCGACGATATCCCCCGGGTTGGCTTCGTCGATGGCGGCACGGAGGCGATCGGGGAGAGTGGCGCGGCTGACGGGCCCTAACATTCCATTGACAATGCGATCTTCGCCTACAGAATGCTTTTGTGCCAACTGTTCAAAGGAAACCCCCTCCAAAATTTGCAGGTGTAATTCTTCTGCCAATTCCCGACTCTCCACGATAATACGAGAGAGAACGACGCGATCTAGAACGAGTTTGCGATCGATAAAATGCTCTTGTAGTTTGGGTTCGGCAATTTTAACTTTGAGTTGTGCCAGTCGCACGCCTCCTGCAACCTGTCCGTGAAAGCGATCGTAAGTTAGATTATTCTTAACCAACCACTCTTTAAAGGCTTCCGGTTCGCTAAGTTCGTTCTGCATCCGAAAGTTAATGACAGCTTGTTCGACGATCGCGGTACTGTTGGGCAGTTCTTCTTCTTTGATGGCTTTTTCGAGAATGTACTGCTGGAGAATCTCGACAATAAAACTTTGCAGTTTTCCGGCAGCTTGGAGATAGCCGAGCGTTTGCTTGAGAGAGACGGGATTTTCGTCAATCGTGAGAAAAGTATCAGTCATAAAGAATTACGGTCGCAGCATTCACTAGAAATGATTGTACTGCGTTCTCGCTCGATTTTGCGATCGCTCAAAGTAAATCTTTATTTTTTGTTTTCACTCGTTCGTACAGTTCTTCCATAACTTCAATAAAAGACCGATCTTCATGCCAAAAAGGTGGAAAATCGCCTTGTTTTTTAATTAAAACTGCTGAAATTTGACTCTCTTGACTCTGAGAATTCACCTCCGGAAAATGTTTTTTACCTAACCAAAATTCCTTCAAACTCATTGCCTCGGTCGTTTTGGTTTCCGGCTGGGTATAATAAGCAGGAAGGGGAGCAGGTTCGAGTTTTTCGCTGCCCAAGCCTTTCGCTAAAATTTGCCCTAACGGGGTCTTTGCTAACTCTTTTTTGAGTTCTTCTCGAGGTAGTCCGCGCAATTCAAAGAGTAGAAATGGATCGTCATCGAGTTCCGCTGCAAAACGATAGCATAACCCGGCAATATGCTTGCAAGGATTTGACCAGTCGGGACAATCGCACTGCATTTCCCAATCTTGACTGCTATGAGGCAAAAAGTTCTGGCCGACTTCTTGAAAACTCTCCTCAATATTTTCGGGAATTTCGTTGAGTAGCAATTTAGAAACAAAACTCGCATTCATAGAAAGTTTTTGCACGATCTTCGACCAATCTTTTTTTGAGATAGTTTTGAGCGCAATTTCTGTACTGTATTGAGGCTCTTTATAAACACCAAAGTAAGGATTGACCGAGCCACGAATCGTCGCGATAATTTTACCTTTCTCGACGGAAAATTTGAGGATTTTTCCGTTTCTTGCATAGGATCTTCCTCGTGCCAAACGTGCCTCATCCGTAAAAGAGGCGATCGCGGCGATAAATTTGTTTCCCCACCAAGTCTTACTAAATTCAGCCATTTTTTGTTTTCCTCCTTGTTATTTATACAAAAAATTCAGGCTTTGATTTACAAAATTGCCGTGCGATTCAGGGCAATTAATTTTTTAAAACTATTATTATCGAGTTCCGTTAGCCAAGATTCATCAGAACCGACAATGGATGCAGAGAGCTTCTTTTTATCTTCGATCATTTGGTCGATGCGCTCCTCTAATGTTCCTAGGGTAACGTATTTATGGACGAAAACATTTTTCTGCTGACCGATGCGAAAAGCGCGATCTGTGGCTTGATCTTCTACTGCGGGATTCCACCAGCGATCGAAGTGAAAAACGTGATTGGCTTTCGTTAAAGTAATCCCAACTCCTGCCGCCTTTAATGAAAGAATGAAGATAGAAGGAGGTGTATTCGAATCTTGAAAATCCGCGATCGCGCTTTCTCGTTTCTGACGGCTCGTCCCCCCATGAATATAATAAGTATTGTAGTGACAATCGTGACGTAAGCGATATTCTAAGGCATCGCCAATCTCGCGAAATTGGGTAAAAACTAAGGTACTTTCACATTCGGCGACAATCTCTTCTAGCATTTCTTGCAAGCGAGAGAGCTTGTGCGATCGCTCTGGAGAAAATTCACTTTCATCTTGCAAAAATTGTCTTGGATGGTTGCAAATTTGTTTCAATTTCATCAATGTTGCTAACATTAAACCCTTGCGTTTCATTCCTTCTGCTTCCTCTAATTTTTCCGCCACATCTTTCACCACAGCTTCATAGAGTGAGGCTTGCTCTTTGGTTAAATTACAGTAAACTTTCTGTTCGATTTTATCGGGAAGATCTTTAATGATCGATTTATCCGTTTTCACTCGGCGCAAAATAAAGGGTTCAACCAAACGTTTTAAAGTCACGGCTTTGACAGCATCGTTATCCTTCTGAACGGGTAGCTCAAATGCTTTGCGAAACTGCGCTTGCTTGCCCAAATAACCGGGATTGAGAAAGTTAAAAATCGACCACAAATCTAAGAGGCGATTTTCCACTGGCGTTCCCGTGAGTGCCAAACGATGGCGAGATTTTAGTTTTAAAATCGCTTTCGTTTGAGCGGTTTTGGGATTCTTGATGTTTTGCGCTTCATCTAAAACGATACGATGCCAATTTAACGCATTAAATAACTTGGTATCTTTGCGAATTAAAGTGTATGATGTAATAACTACATCTTTCTCTTGACACCTTTTTTTAAAATCTTTGGTCTCGTTGGCGCGATCGCTACCGTGATGAACGATACTGGTGAGATGAGGGGCAAATTTAGCAATTTCTTTCTGCCAGTTTCCCAGAACGGAAGTAGGGGCAATTAAAAGCGTCGGGAAAACTTCGTCCTCTGCGTTTCTTTCCTGTACCAAGCGAGCAATCACCTGTACGGTTTTTCCTAACCCCATATCATCCGCCAAACAGCCATTTAATCCCAATTGTTCCAAATAATCCAACCAAGCAACCCCTCGCTTTTGATATTCTCGTAAACTGCCTGCAAATTGCGGTAAATCTTCCACCGGAGAGAGATGAGAGCGATCGTGCAATTTTTGCCACATTACCTCCAGAGATTCATCGCGTTCGACCTCTAATTCATCTCCTTCTTCTGCCTCTTTTTGCATCAATTCCATCAAAGACATTTCGGCATTTTCTTCTCCTTGTTTTTGCCAAAATTCTAACATTTGCTTCATCTTAGCAACATTAAGTTCGACCCATTCACCACGAAACTGAACTAAAGACTGTTTTGCTTCGACTAATTCTTCCCATTCTTGAGAGGTAATCTTCTCATTGCCGATCGCTAGTTCGTATTGATAAGTGACCAACGTATCGAGATTAAAATAGCCTTTACTCGCACTTCCCACTGATTTCCCTTTTTGCGAGGCTTTTAGGCGCACTTTGGCACGACGGCGACCCATCGGAGTCCACCAAGACGGGATAATGACCTTATACCCCGCATCTTCTAATACCCAAGCCGTCTCTTTTAGGAAATCGTAAGCCTCTTCTAAATGTAACAATACTCCTGTCGGGCGATCGCTATTCATACCTTCCCAAAGTTTGGGATAAATTCGCGCTGCATAACCGAGATTTAAGAGTAAATTACCTTCTAAATTTTCTCCCATTTGTTTTTTGACTTGGCTTTTCTGTTCCTTCTTCATACGCCAATAATCCAATAAAGGCAGCTTTGAAGACGGATCGTCTTTAGGAGAGATCAAAAACTCGATAAACCAGGCTTGTTCGGGAACGTCGGGAGAGATAAGCTGAAAATATAAAATGAAGGAAACGGTAGCTTGAGAGCGATCGATTTTCTGTCGCCAAGTTTGCCATTGTTGATAATTTTCTAAAGCTCTTTCTGTAGAACTAGGAGAATCAAGACGATCGCAACATTCTTCTAAGATCGTCCCGGCAATTTTGCGATCGAATTGGGCGGTTTTGGGAGTATGGGAGAGCAGATCGGCGAGTAAATTTTCGCTGAAATGGCGCAGTAATGTTTCTGGGTTGTAAAATTTTGGCATATCCGGGACGGCAGAAAATCCCGCCACGCAAGCGAGAGGCATAGCTTGGGAATATTCCTGCAAAGCATTATTGTAGCGATCGCTGACAATCTCCCAACCGGGATGGATGGAAAAAAGACCGCCTTTCTTTCTTTTCTTACTGCGATCGCTTGCAATTTGCTGATATTTCAAAGCCGGGATATATTCATCTTTAAAAATAATTTCTCGGAGAATTCGAGTGTAGCCGTACCAAAATAATAAATCTGCTCCCAATTGCAGATTATCAGAACTATAGGTAGCGAGAAAGTGCAAATCATTTAGGAGTTTAATGATATTATTAACGGTGGCATAATTATAAGAGCTGAGTTTTACTTTTGCACCCACGCGATAACAATTTATCGACCAGAATTGCAGGGTAAAATCTTCCGGCATTTCCGTCTCTAAATAGCGAGCAAGTTCCCAAGAAGGAAGGGGTTCGCTTTCCCTCGATGGCAGGAGAAAATATTGGGAGGTAATCTTTTCGGATAATTCTTCTAATTCGATCGCAATTCCCAATTCTTCTAGAAACATCGCTAATGCACCCCGACGCAAATGAAAGGGATGAATATTTTCTGAGGGTTTCTCTTCTATTTCATCCGTTTCTACCCACAGATAAAATGCTCCCTTTTGGATAAATTCATTTGTATCGTCCGGAATCCAAGTTCCATGTAAAATATGCGTCATCTTCTTGCATCAATTTTTGGTACTAGCGGAGGCTTGCCGAGCAACTGAACAGCGATCCTTTGTTCTTATTGACCTTGGCGCTCGCAAAATTAGTAATATTTTACCAAAAAGGTAAAAGTGAAAGCGGAACCAATTTTGCGATCGAGAATGCCTCCATGGGAAGGCATTAATGTTAAAGTTGTTCGGGATTGATTCCTAATTCCAATAATTTCTCTTCTAGACGTTGAATTTTTAGATTGGCATCATTGATTTGTTCGCGCGCATCAAGTTCTCGTTGGCGAGCATCTTGAATGGTTTCTTCGGGGGTTAAATAGCGCTGGCCTTCTCGATCGTACCAGTACAGCCATTCCCGCGTAATGCCTTGATAGATTCCCTCTTCTCGACCAATTGCTAAATTGAGTTCGGGCAACCAGATCGGCATTCCTTTCATTAGGATATAGCGATCGCCTTCGAGTTGATAGACCTCTAACTTCGGTTTTCTTTTGCGTAGGGGATTGTAGATCGCATAATATAAAATTCCCATTTCCTCATAAAATTGTTTCTTCGTACTGTATTCTCCTCTTCTGGTTTGCGAAACGACTTCTAACACCAAAGTCGGTAGTTTTTGTTCTTCCCAAAGGACGTAAGATAAACGCAAATCGCGATCGATAATGCGAGGAACGCCGAGACTCAAAAAACCATCGGGAACGATCGCGGGTTCGTCGGGATCGAAATAAATTCCCATATCTACCCCAAAAAACCAATCCATTTTTTCCGACCAAATTAATGCTAAAATCGCTTCTAAGAGTCCGGGAATGAGATGTTGGAGTTGATTATCCACTGGTGTATCGTCAGAATCGGGTAAATCTTCTGCTGAGGGCAAACAGGCTCTAGGATCGTAATTGAGTAACATTTAACCGTAAAATTGCTATAAAAGTTTTACTGGGTTTTATTATTATATTGCTGTGGAGGCGCTCGTGACGGAAGAAAGAACCTATCTCGAATTATCGGAAGAAGGCGGCGGTGCCCACAAATTTTATGAGGCAATTGTTAAGGAAACAGAAGTGATGATTCGCTATGGACGCATTGGCGATCGCGGTCGCACTCAAACTAAATCTTATCCCACGCCAGAAAAAGCCAAAGCCGAAGCCGAAAAGAAAATTCGCGAGAAACGGCGTAAAGGATACGAACCCGCCGTCATGGGAGTGCGGAAAAAACGCCCCGTCACCCGCAGAGAAATCGCCAGCACGCGATCGACCGCAAAAACGGCTCCCGTCATTTGGAAATTTGCTTCGGGATCGTCTGCATTTGGGATTTTTATTGATGAGAATCGCTGTTGGTTGGGCAATCAAAATGGTCGGATTTTTGCCCTCACGCCAACTGGAGAAGTTCTGCAACAGTTGAGTTTGCCCGATGGGGTAAAATGTATCGTTGCCGATGATGATTGGTTGTACGCGGGTTGTGATAATGGGAAAGTTTACGATCTGACTGGAAAAATTCCTCGTGTCGCTTATGAAATTGCTGCCGATGTCGATATCTTTTGGTTGGATATTAAAGATGGGATTTTGGGGGTTTCCGATGCAGGGGGACGAGTCGTCGCGATCGATCATGAAGAAGAATCTCAATGGAGTCAAAAAAGCCAAGGAAACCACGGTTGGATGGTACGTTGCGATGAAATTGGTCTCTATCACGGCCACAGTCACGGCGTAACCATGTACGATTGGGAGGACGGAAAAATAATTTGGGATCTGCCGACAAATGGTTCGGTTTTGTTTGGTTGGCAAGAAGAAGGTACAGTCTATGCCAGTACCGCTAGAAATCAAGTGTTTGCGATCGCCAAAAAAGGAGAAATTCAAAAAATTTATCAATGCGATGCGCCCGTTTATTCTTGCGCGACGGCAGAAGAAGGAAAATACATTTTTGCGGCGGATAATCAGTCTTCAATTTATTGTTTTAGCGAGTCGGGAGAGCGTCTCTGGAAGTTGGGAACGGGTTGCGGCTCTGCATTTTCTATGCAGTTTTTAAATGCTCATCTTTACATCGTTACGACAGATGGTTCTTTAGCTTGCATCGATGCAGGAGAAACAGCAATTGAGGCCGCGCAAGCCGGAACGATTCCGGAAATTGTGAGCATTAAAGCACCCGATAATCTTGCCGCCCCGGTTGCATCTAATACCCTAGAAACGACGCAAAATTCCAGTGAAGGCGTTCTGGTTGAATGCGTTAAAGTCAAAGGAAAACTCCGCATTCGCGTCATTTCTGAAGGATACGATCGCGATTTTAACGTTCAGTTTCCCAAGGAACTGCGCGCAGAAGGCTCGCGCTATGTCGTGGAGGAAATTCGGGAATCGGCTCGAGGGGGATTTTATCGTGCTTTTGGGGATATTAAGAAGTTAATTTGAGATTGGGAGTGAAGAAAATTGAGGCGATCGCCGCAATATTTACCGTTGATATTCGCGAACGATAAAAATCGGGCGTTCGCTTCCTTTTTGATTGGTTTTAAGGAGTCGCCGTTGCTAATACAAGATCGTCTGCAATTCCTTGGTTCGTATTACCCGCCTCATAAGAGGTTAAAACATCGTAGCCCAACCGCCGAAACTCATTCACTAACAAACCCGATAAATTTTCATTGGCATAAAACCGAAACATCCCAATCTGCCTCGCTATGATGGGAGGCTATTAACGCATCAATTTCTTCTGTGTTAGTTTGATAATAGGTTTGGGCGGCCAAAAGGTCAAACTGAGTTAATCCGGGAAAATCTTTCGCTAATGCCTCCCCATCCATGCCCTGATTAGCCAGAGAAATTAACGTCCAGACTGCAATCCTAGTGTTCCGAATGCGAGCGTGACCGCCACAAACACCGAGGGTTTTCTGGATAGTTTTAGCCATTAAAGTAGACTGAAATAGGGCATAATCCTCGGGAGAGAGGGCATTAACTGCCTCAGCTAGGGATTCAACTAATTTGACATTCATGCAACCGACTCTCTAACTTTTAAGAAATATATACCACAAGAATTCCGAATCTAGCGATCGCGATCCCTCTCATCCCCATTGCATCACTTAAAAAAGATATGGACTTCAATGCGATCGCCGTAACGCTGATTTGCAAATTACCCATCAGACTTTGAGGCAGAATCAAGGGCAATCGCTGCGTCATTCCTTGCTCGCCCTTGACTGT
This sequence comes from Cyanobacteria bacterium P01_E01_bin.42, assembly GCA_039194995.1. Lineage (GTDB taxonomy): Bacteria > Cyanobacteriota > Cyanobacteriia > Cyanobacteriales > Spirulinaceae > CCY15215. The sequence goes on from JBCCVR010000087.1 coordinate 21,124, forward strand.
CCGACATTTAGCGGTCGGGTTTATTCTCGGCGATCGAGTAATATAGTATTTAGAGAAGAAATATAAATACAGGCACAAGGAACGCACTATGAGCGAAAATGCAACCCCTTCTCAACGCTTAGCTGAGAAAGTGGAGGTTTCTATCCGTCTCGACTCGGATTTACTCGATCAACTCAAACACTTGAGTAACGATCCCAGCCGAATTATTGAAACCGCCATTAAACAATGGTTGAGAGGAGAACGAGAACAAGATGACGAATTGACCCGAACCTTTAGACGCAATCCCCCCGTTCCCCCCAGAGGAGAATGGAACGATTAGGATACGAGAATTAGCGCGGGAAAATTACGATCGAATTTGTGATTTGCTATGGGATCTATCGCCTTATGAAAGCGGCTACAGCATCAATCCATTCCCCCAATTGGCAGGACTTGGGAGCGGAATTAATTTTCACTCAAGATATTTCGGGCAAATATCTTTCCTTTTACTGGAAATCCGCTCCCGAATACGACTTAGACCCCGAACAAATTGTCGGTCGTTACTGGCAAGATATTTTTACCCCCAGTAGTGGAGAACGCTATCAGGAGACCTTAAAGCGGGTCGCGGAAAAAAGAAGACCGGAAAATTTTTACTGTTTTTTTGTTTGGAAAGGAGAACCGTTACCCTTTGAACTGGCGATCGCGCCAATGTTACAGTCGAAAAACTCTGTAACCTCGGTTTTGGTGACGGGTTCTTTGCTGGATGAAGGCGCGATCGCCGAGTCCGCTCAACTCTCGACCGATGAAACAGCAGACAAGTTGTCTGAAGAGAATTACCGAGAATTTATTACCCAAGCCGCTTGCAACCTCGGGCGCAATCCCTATCAAGATTTACTGTCGCAAATTTCTCGCACCCTGAGAATCACGTTAGATGCCAAAACGATTTGGAAGCAAACCGTTGATAAACTCGGTCGAGAACTCAATGTTTCCCGAGTTTTGGCCATCGCTTGGGATTCCCAGAGCAAAATCTTCAAAGTCGAAACGGAATACTGCCAACACCCCTTCAGACCTCTCTTAGGAGAACGGCTAAACGTTCGCCGAGAACCCTATTTGCAACAAGCACTAGAAACGGACGAGCCGATCGCCATCGAACATCTCGAAAACGCACCGTTCGAGCAAAAATCGGTTTTAGTCGTCTCCGCGTTTTACCAAAATCAACGCAGCGCTTTGCTTTGCCTGCAACAATGCGATCGCACGCGTCACTGGAACGATGTGGAAATCGAACTCATGCGGGAACTCGCGGATCTTCTCGGTATTGCGATCGCTCATGCTACGCTCTACAAGCAGGCCAAACAAGCCAGCGAAGAAGCCGCCGAAGCCTCTCGCCTGAAAAGCGAATTTCTGGCAGGCACGTCCCACGAGTTAAGAACGCCGCTTAATGGCATTATTAACTTTCTCAAGTTCGTCTTGGACGATATGGCAGACGATCCCGAAGAGGAACGGGAATTTGTCGAACAGGCTCATAAATCAGCGCTGCATTTACTCGAACTCATCAACGACGTACTCGATCTGGCGAGAATTGAAGCCGGAAAAATGGAGATGGATTTTGGGAGAGTGATTCTAGATGAAGTCTTCGTTGATTTAGAGAAAAAAATGAGACCTCTGGCGGAAAAACAAGGATTGAGTTTTGAGATTCAACCTCCTTCAACGCCAGATCCTATCCTGCTTTATGGCAGTCGTCAGCGCCTGTTGCAAATTCTCCTAAATTTGGTGGGGAATGCTATCAAGTTTACTCATGAAGGCGGTGTCACGATCGATACTGATATTACGCGGAAAAAAGTCTCCGTTAACGATCGCGAATGTCCCGGAATGCTGCGGGTTAAGGTTGCCGATACGGGGATTGGGGTTTCCCTCGACAAACAACACACCCTCTTTCAAAAGTTTGCCCAAGTGAGCGGCGGACGCACGAAATCTTATGGGGGAACGGGGTTAGGACTGTCAATTTCCCAAACTCTCGTCGAACTCATGGGGGGGAAAATCGACTTTTTCAGCATGGGAGATAATTTGGGTTCAACGGTGACGTTTACCGTACCGCTTTTTGAATTGCCGTCGGATGCTTGAGCGGCAATTTTAGCAAGCACCAGCAACTAATATTCCCGGTGGGGGAGCATCGGGAGCGTCGGGAGCGGGGGAAGAAGAAGTTTGCAGGACAACTCTAGTTCGGACAATTAACCGGATTTGAGATAAGGTTTACAGTCCCAGTTCTTCGATTTTTTGGAGGATAATGGCGCGTTTGTCGAGAGCATACTGAAAATTCGGGGAAATTTCTAGAGCGCGATCCAAAGAACTTAAGGCTTCTTGATAGCGTCCCAATTGGTATAAACTCCAACCGCGAGCTTGCCAAGTATTGGCGTTGTCGGGATTGAGTTCCAAAGCGCGATCGAAATCGGCGAGGGCTTCTTCATCGCGTCCCAATTGTTGGCGCGACCATCCCCGTCCCGACCAGTTGCGATCGTAGGCGGGATTGAGTTCTAAACCGCGATCGTAAGCGGCGATCGAGTCCTGATAGCGATCGAGGTAATACAAGGCCGTCCCCCGTCCGTACCAACTGTCGGCAGAATCTGGCGCGAGGTTGACCACGCGATCAAAAGCCGTCAGCATTTCATCGTAGCGAAATAAAGACCATAATGCCCAAGCACGACCATTCCATGCCTGCAAGCGCTCGGGATCGGTTTGAAGGACGCGATCGAAAACAGCCAATGCCTCTTCGTGTTTGCCTTCATTCTGAAGGTCAAACCCCGTATCGATGAGGTTATCTAGCTCGGTTTGGGCGCGATCGCTCCTAACTACGCGGGTTTGTCCGATCGCGGGCAGAGGGCGAGAGAGGGGATTGAACGGGACGATAGGCAAGAGCAATAAGAATGCGCCCCCGCATCCCCAAGCGATGGATTTGAGTTGAAGATGAAGTCTCACGAGATTTTCCAGCCAGCGACTTTATCTCAATTGTAGGCAAACCTCAATGAAGTTGGCTCATCTGTTCGAGATCGAGAACTTTGGCTAACTCTTCTTCTGGGATTAATTCTTTCTCTAAAACAATTTGTCGAATGGGTTTACCCGTTTCTAAGGACTCCTTGGCAACGGCGGCGGCGTTGAGATAACCAATATGGGGATTGAGAGCCGTTACTAGAGCTAAGCTCCCCTCGGCATAGTGTTCGCAGCGATCGCGTTGAACGGTAATGCCTTTGAGACATTTCTCGCTTAATGCTAAAACTCCATTCCCTAAAATTTCAATGCCATTAATCAGATCGTAAGCAATTAACGGCATCATCACATTTAACTCTAATTGTCCTGCCTGTGCCGCTAGGGCGATCGCGCTATCGTAGCCCATCACCTGAAAGCAAACCATCGAGATCATCTCCGCCATCACCGGATTGTATTTTCCCGGCATGATCGACGATCCGGGCTGAACAGGGGGCAATTGAATTTCCTTCAATCCCGTTTTTGGGCCCGAATCCATCAAGCGCAGATCGTGGGAAATTTTCACCAAATCCTGAGCCAAATTCCGCAATGCTCCGGAAACGGCGACAAAAGGCGACATACTTTGCATGGCTGCCATCAAATGCGGGGCGACAGAGAGAGGACAATCGGTATACTGCCCCAACAACTCCGCCACCCGCAAGCGATAGTCAGGATGGGTATTCAGCCCCGTTCCCGCCGCACTCCCCCCCAAACCCAACACGCACAAATCTTCTGAAGTGAGTTTAATGCGTCGCAAATGATCGCTGAGAATCCTTGCCCAAGCGCGAAAGACTTCTCCTAATCGTACTGGAACGGCATCCTGTAAGTGAGTTCTGCCAGATTTGATAACCTTTTGAAAGGCGATCGATTTGTCATTGAGTGCCGCGATCGCCGCGTTGACCCCCGGATAGAGGGAATGGGTTAACGCCAATAACGCACCGATCCGAATCGCCGTAGGAACTGTATCGTTGGTGGATTGACCGTAATTGACATGATCGTTGGGACTGACGCGCTGATAATTGCCTTTTTTATCTCCTAAAAGTTCTAGAGCGCGATTGGCCAAAACTTCATTAACATTCATGTGATGGGAAGTGCCCGCCCCAGCCTGATAAACATCGACAACGAATTGTTGGCGAAATCGTCCTTGGAGGATCTCATCCGCCGCCGCCGCGATCGCCTCAGCAATCTCCTTGGGAATACAGCCAAGCTCTCCATTCACCGTTGCCGTTGCCTTTTTGATGAGAACAAAGGCATCAACATAGGTGGGTAAGGGTTTGAGTCCGCTAATGGGGAAATTCTCGATCGCTCTGAGGGTTTGAATCCCATAGTAAACATTGCTGGGGAGCTTGCGTTCTCCCATCGAGTCGCGTTCGATGCGATAGTCTGGTTCGTTCATCGGTCTTTGGTTAAGTTGCGGTGATGCTAAAATTAACTTTATCAGGTTACGCGATCGCCCTTAGCCTTTTTCCTTATGGGAAAGTTATTGCTGCCAATATGTATCTGTAAACCGCGATCGGTCGAGTTTTGGTAGGATACAAGACGAGACATTTAATTTAAAAATACGCGCAATGAATTATCTATTAGAAGCCGCAACGGTTAGCGGGAGACAATTTCCCCTTGCTTTTACTGCTGTTTATATCGTCGGCTTTATTGCAGCCATCGGAATCGGCTCTATTGCTTGGTATAATTCCAAACGTCCTGCCGGATGGGAGAATAAAGACCGCCCCGATTTCATCCCCGAGGTCGAGTCAGATCGAAAAGCAGACTGAAGCGCAAACGGGTCATAGAAATCAAACATCAAACGCTTTTTGAGCCAGTTTGCCCCGACCTTTCCCAAAAAAAATCTGCCTCTCTTCCTTGAATTTAGGGGCAGATGAAAAATTTTTCTTCAGAAAATCAAGTATTGTTTGCCAGGAAAATTTGACGATGTTCGACAATCACGCCTTGACTCAAAAACTGTTAAATAATCTCAAGCATTCAGAAGAAAGCATCCGCGAAAAAGCAACGGCAAAATTGTGGATGCTTTGGTTTCGTCAAAAGGGGGAAATTGGCTTGGAAACCTTGAAACGCGCCCAAAATCTTTTGGAAAATGGCGATTTTCAACAGGCTCAGAATATTCTCAATGATACGATTGACATCTATCCCGATTTTGCCGAAGCCTGGAACCGTCGTGCCATTCTCTATTATGCTCAACGGAAATTTCTCAAGTCTCGGCAGGATTGTCGGCAAGTGGTGCGCTTAAATCCTTCCCATTTTGGAGCATGGCACGGTTTGGGATTGTGTAATGCCGCTTTGGGAGAATACAAGGAAGCGATTACCGCTTTTAAAAGAGCGCTGGAAATTCAGCCCCATGCGATCGTCAATCAAAAGTTGATTTTAGAATGTACGATGCGGCTTTAGCAGTTATCAGTCACCAGTCACCAGTCACCAGTTGTTGAATATGGGAAACGATCATCTAGAGATTGATATTGCGGAGTATATCGATCATGCTGTATTGAGTCCGATCGCAACTTCGGCGGATATTGAGCGGGGTTGTTCGGAGGCAATACGGTACAATTTCCCCACTGTGTGTGTCTACCCGAATGCGGTGCGAGAAGCAGCGGAATTTGTACACCAAAAATCTCCGAAAGTTTGTGCGGTCATTGGTTTTCCTTCTGGTGCGACGACTTCGGCGACTAAATTATATGAGGCGAGGGAAGCGGTGGAAAATGGCGCGACGGAATTGGATGTTGTTATTAATTTGGGATGGTTGAAACTTGGGAAAACTGAGGAAATTTATCGAGAAATTGCTGAAATTTATGAGGAAACCGGGCAAATGATTAAGGTGATTTTAGAAACTTCGGTACTGAATCAAACAGAAATTCGCCTAGCGGCAGAAATTTGTATGGATGCGGGAGTTGCCTATTTAAAAACCAGCACGGGATGGTTTGGCGGGGCGACGGTGGAGGATGTTCGCTTATTAAAGGAAATTACCAAGGGAAGGGTGGGAATTAAAGCCTCGGGGGGGATTCGCACGTCCGAACAAGCGATCGCGTTAATTGTCGCCGGAGCCACTCGTTTAGGAACCTCTCGAGGAGTCGAATTAATCCGCCAAAGAGAAGAAGGAATCGAAAACAGGAGCAAGTTATCTTAATGAATAATTATCAATCTCTCGAAAAAGCTCGTATCGTGTTTTTGAGAAAAGCGATCGCATCGGAAATCCAAAAACTGTTATGGTAATGCGGTATCAATCTAAAATACGATGAAAGTTAAAGATGTTATCAAATACCTCGAGCAGGATGGGTGGTATTTAGCCAAAACTAAGGGAAGTCATCGTCAATTCAAACATCCCGAGAAAAGTGGCAAAGTGACGGTATCGGGTAAATTAAGTGTAGATATGCCCATTGGTACGCTCAAAAGTGTTTGGCGACAAGCTCAAATCGAGGAGGAAAGTTAATGCGCTATGCCATTGTTATTGAAAAAGGTAAGAATAGTTATGGTGCTTATGTTCCCGATCTACCGGGATGTGTAGCTGTTGGGGAAACGTTGGAGGAAGTTCGAGAGTTAATTGCTGAGGCGATCGCGTTTCATTTAGAAGGAATACAGGAGGATGGTTTAATGATTCCTGAAGCTGTCTCGATTTGCGAGTATGTTGAGGCTTAGATGAAAAGCGGCGATCGCGTCTCTTTTTCATAAGAACAACCCACCCTCTAAGCCTTAACCCACCCCCTAACCCCCTCCCAAGAGGGGGAAAATAAGAGAGGGAGTTACAAACAACTAATAACCAATAACTAAGAGTTCATGAGTGGAACTTATAAGGCGACGGGAATTAATTTGAAAAGTATTCCTTTGGGGGAAAACGATCGCATCGTCACGATTTTAACCGCCGAGTATGGCTTGGTGCGAGCGGTTGCGCCGGGTTCGAGAAAGCAAAAATCGCGGCTGCGGGGGCGCGTCGAACCGTTTGTGATTAATGAGTTGTTGATTGTGAAAGGGCGATCGCTCGATAAGATTACTCAGGCGGAAACTTTAGCCTCTTATCCCGGTTTGAGTAAGGATTTGGGCAAGCTCTCCATCGGGCAATATTGGGCGGAAATTGTCTTGGCTTTGGCGTTGAGCGATCGCGCTCAAGAGGAGCTTTATTTGCTGTTTACAGAGCATTTACAGCGTTTGGAGCGCATCGAGTCGGGGGGCGATCGCGATCTGTTTTCGGCGGCGATTCTCGCTCATTTAACCCACGGTGTTTTTCACCTTTTGACGTTGGGGGGTTTGAATCCTCGCATTCAACATTGTTGTTTGACGGGAGAAGCGATCGCGCCTGTTTTTCGGGATCCCCAGTGGCGAGTGGGGATGAGTTTCGATGCGGGGGGGTTATTGCGTTTGCCCGTCGCGGTGGAGCGATCGGCCAATTCTCCCGCAGCCGTTACCGTACATACCCATCTCAATGCTCTAGAAATATTTCTCTTGCAAACCCTTGCGACTGCTGATTTGCCGAGGGTTGAGGATGCGATTTCGAAGGAACTTCCTCCCATTGATTCTCCCAGTTCTCTAAAAATTGGCTGGTTGGGTGTCGAAAAAGCCTTACGAAATTACACTCAATATCATCTCAATAAATCCATTCGTTCGGCAGCATTACTCGATACTTTGTTTGGTTATTGAATTCTCATTTTTGTTTCTAGCATCTGGGGATTGGGAGGGCAAACCCAAAACGCGATCGCTTTTGCGGGATCTCCTGCGCGATTTTTCTTCCGGGTTTGCGATCGTCCTCCCTCTCATTCCCTTCCTAACCCTTTCAAAAACTCTGAAATGCCAAAATGATAAACCTCAGAGCAACCCAACCCCTCTAAAAAATACACTTGACCTCCTGAGCCGCCGATGGGTACGGGGGGGGTTTGGGGGCGTC